>CANQLA010000100.1 GCA_947624605.1 Candidatus Gastranaerophilales bacterium
GTAGATATAGGTATCATTTCCGCCTTCTGTATCATAAATATAATCTGTTCCGCCTTGAGGATTATAAGTGTTATTACCGGAATTTCCAAATATTGTTTCATCCGAATAACTTCCCGTATAGCTGATATCCCCATTTTCCCATAGTTGGGCAAATGAACAATTCCAATAATTTCCAAAATCATTTTCACTTGCTACAGTATTTACTTTTTTGTCAAAATTTGTAATTACTGTACCATCTGCAAATTCTATTTTTTCGATACGCTTGTTATCGTCATAGAAGTAATCCTGAATGCAAATGCCGCCTTCTATATATTCGCCTTCATCTGTTTGGAGGTTAATTTGTAAATTACCGTCATTTCTTATAAACACAAGGTTTTGTGCTGAAATATTTTCTCCGAATTTAATTGTATCATTACCTGAAAAATCGTTTATTGTATCCCAGCCATCACCAAGGTTATAAATGTATGTATCGTTTCCGCCTTGATCATCGTAGAAATAATCATTTCCTCCCTTACCTTCAAAGGTATTATCGCCCGAATTTCCTCCAAACCAGTTATCAAGGTCGTTACCTGTTGCAGAAGTGTTGCCGTTGCCCCACAAATGAGCTTCTTGTTTGTTTTCCGTTAAAACAACATTATTATCTGATGCAATGACTGTAATATAGTTAGAAATATCTGTAATTACAGTTCCGTCTTCAAATTCAAATTTTTCTATTTTATTATCAGGATTTGTAAAGAAACTTTCTATATTCATTCCGCCTTCAGTTTCTTTAAACCATATTTCTAAATTTGAATCTGTTTTAACAAATCTTATATCATCAAGTGTAATATTTTCTCCGAATCGAATAGTATCATATCCGCCAATATCATTTATATAATCAAATCCATCACCTAAATTATAGATATATGTATCGTTGCCACCATTTGTGTCAATTAATACATCGTCACCACCGTTTCCTATAAATGTATTATCTCCGCTGTTGCCTTCTATAATATTATTTTGTGAATTGCCTGTAACTGAAATATCCTCTGAACCTGCCATTCTAACAGTGTTAATGATTGTATCTTCACTCATAGTGTAATCGGTTGTCGGTGCAATACCTGTGATTCTATCTGATATATCAGTCAAGATACTTCCGTCATTGAATACAAAATTCTCTATCTTGTAATCATCATTCAGGAAGTAATTATTGATTGTGAGGCTTCCGTCTCTCCATTCTTCACTGAAAGATATCAAAAGATCGTTTTCAACACGTTCAAATTTCAGGCTGTCAGGATAAATATCATTACCAAATTTGATTGTATCAATACCGCCCATATCGGTTATTGTATCATGTCCGCTGCCATAATTATACCAATAGGTATCATTACCACCGAGAACATCTGTTATTGTATCGTTTCCACCGCTTGCAGCATAAGTATTATTTCCTGCATTACCTGTAATTTCATTATCCAAATTATTTCCAAGTACCGAAGCATCACCATTTCCGCTAACAGTTGCTGAAACTTGGTCTGCATCCATTACGATACTGCCGTTTTGTATATTTTCGATTTGACTGTCAAGATACGGTGCAATATTATCAATTACACTGCCGTCTGCAAATTTAAACAATTCTATTTTGCAATTATCATCACCAAAGTAATTTCCAATAACAATACTGTCATTTTCGTTATCTTCATTATTATTATTGAATCTTATTGCAAGATTGTTATCTTCTTGAACAAATATTATATTATCTTTTGTAATGCCTGCTCCAAAGATAATGGCATCTAATCCTCCGATATTATCAATATAGTCGTGTCCGTCTCCTAAATTATAGATAAATCGGTCATTTCCACCACTACCGTCTCCAAAACTGTCATTTCCTTTGCCACCTTCAAATGTATTATCACCTAAGTTTCCATCGAACCAGTTATCGAGGTCATTACCTATTGCAGAAGTATTTGCATCTCCTCTTAAATGAGCTTCTCTAATATTTTCAGGCAATACAATATCACTGTTATCTGAACCGTGTGCAGTGATAAGATTTGATATATCTGTTATTTCTGAATTGTCGGCAAATACAAACTTCTCAATTTTATTTTCATCAGAGTTGAAATAGTTTTCTATGGTAATTCTATCATCCCAATGATTTTCAACATCAAACCATATTTCAAGGTTATTATATGTTAAATCTCTGAGGAAACGAATATTTTCTGTTGTTATTCCTTCACCAAATTTGATTGTATCATATCCGCCAAAGTCAATAATGCAGTCGTTACCATCTCCGAGGTTATAGATATATGTGTCATTTCCGCCTTGATAACTTTCTAATCTATCATTACCGCCTTTTCCTTCAAAAGTGGTATCGCCTTGATTGCCACGAATAGTATTGTCAAGATTGTTACCTGTTGCTGTAACATTGTCATAACCCAACAGAGTCAATTCTTCTTGATTTTGGTTCATTGTATAGTTTGTGTAAGAAATATCACTTCTTAAATAATCTTTGATATCTGTAATTACTGTTTCATCATAGAATTTGAAGTTTGTATCGGTGTTATAATCACCTTGAATTGTTAAATGTGCATCAAAGTCTTTAAAGAATATTTGCAGACCTTCTTCATCTACTTCAAACACTGTATTTTCAAGGGTAATACCCTCACCGAATTGGATTGTGTTTGTGCCTGAGAAGTTTTGAATTAGTGCATAAGTTCCTTGTTCCGATAAAACAATTGTATCATTACTGTTTAATCCTTCAACAATGTGATTCCAACCCGATTTCAAGTTTATTGTTGTTTTATAATTGCTTGGCAGTTCAACATAATCGTCAAGGTCTGACATATTGTACAAAACAGCTTCCGTATTATTACCGACTAATATTTCATCTTTGTAGTGAATTTCATCATCATCATCGGCAAATTTAAAGATTTCTATTTTGTTATTGTCAAATTGATAATCTTCACCGGAAGTCAAGAACCAGTCTTTTACGGTTATTTGGTCTGTTGTTCCGTCTATTGAGATAACCATATCATCGTCATCTCTTGTGAAAATAAGGTCTTCCCACTCAATTCCCGTACCGAAATAGAGAGTATCTACACCTTGTCTTTCAATTATTGTGTCTTGACCGTCTCCAAGTTTGAAAATGAAGGTATCATTTCCGACCATACTGTAGATTGTGTCGTTGCCCTTACCGCCACGAATTATATCATCTCCATCTTCTGCTATTAAAAAGTCATCAAAATGGTCGGGATATATTGTATCATCTCCGTCATCACCCAAAATGATGTCATTACCTGCGGCTGCATGAATAATGTCATTTCCTGCACCTGCAAAAATTATATCGTTTCCGTCATGAGAATCTAAAACGTCATCACCATCGCCACCGTCTAACAAGTCATCACCCGAACAAGCAGCAAAATGGTCTGTTTGATTATCTCCATACAAAACGTCATTTCCGTATAATGCATGGAAGTTAGAAGTTTCTCCAGATTCGGATCTAAAGGCATCATCTGCCATTGAACCTTCACCTTCTCCGCTTTCATCAACAAATGGGATTTTACCTATTGTATCAAATTGCCATTTGAGTTCTCTGTCATTTTGGGTTAACGATGTGTACAGGCAGTTATCATCAAACGGGTCGAAGTAGTTGGAATAAGGCTCAAGTCCGAGACCTTTTAATGTTGTAACAAATTGAAGAGCAAGATCCTTTCCTATTGTTGCATTTTCAGATATTTCATTTTGTAAATATTGAACAACGGGAGCTAAATCTAATGTTTTATATTTACCTGTATCATTATCCATTTCTAATGCAATTGAATCAAACAAATTATATAAATGAGATTGAATCATTAATTCAGAATATATTTTTATTTTAAGTTGTTCATACATTGTTTCTAATAACTGACCAGCAACAATATTTGGATTTGCAGGATTTACACCTTCTTCACCACTTTCTGCATCTGCATCAGACCAAAAAGTTTCACCTTGAAATTTTTCAAGTATAGCTAAATGTTGAGCAACAATATATTCTCCTCTGCTTCCGGAAACAACATTTTCTGTTCCTGTCCATTTCACAAGAATCTGTTCTACAAGCTGCTTTCTCACACTGTCATCTGTTTCTGATATAAAATCTTCAACTAAATCTTGCAATTCTCCACTGACATCATGCAACATAGCTTGATGTAAAGAATACACTATACCACTGCCTAAAATATCAGGTAACTCAGCTATTGTTTCATTTTCTTCAAGTATATCTGTAGCAACAGAATATTCAGTATTTATTTGCAATAAAAATTCGCCATATGAAGATGTAGAACTATCCGTTTTAGTGTAAAAACCTTGAGAATATTGTACATTCCCATTTTCATCAGTTAAATATATATTTTCATTATTTAAATTAATAGATTGAATATTTAAATCTGATAACGAATAAATAGTACCATCACCTTTATAAATTTTTAATGAATTAAAAACACTATCATTTGCATCAATAATTCCGTCATTATTTGTATCATAAGTCAATAATGTTGATTTAAGGACTATTTCCAAACCATTATCAATTTTATTATTGTTGTTCGTATCTAAAAACAATATTCCATCATTATTTCCAACCCAAGCAGATGCTTCAGCAAATCCATCATTCGCATAATCAATATATATACCATTTGTTACATCGGTTGTTTCCAATTTTCCATCATTATTTAAATCAAAAATAATAGGATCCCAATATTTTTTCCATTGTTTTTTAATCCAATCCCAAGGATGAAAAGGTTCTTGTTGAAATGCTCCTTCTGGTATTGGTGGCTCAAATCCATTATTTTGATGATTTATTGGATCTGGTGTTATTTCCATTATTCTTGCTCTTATATAATCTACTAAGCCCATATTTACCTCCTTATCATAACAACTATATTACCCAAAATGGACAATTAATAAATGATTCAACATTGTAAATTCTTCTATAAAAGTTTCCTTTTATATGATCAGGAACTATATTAAATAAAACATCTTTTTTCATTTCACTACTTGAATTCTTATAATCAAAAACTATACGATAATTCATATCTGCTTCTACATCATCTTTTTGAGGTTTTGTTTTCCAAAGCTTGAACTCTATTGTTTTCTTTTCTTTATTAAAATAATCCAACAATGGTGAAAATTCGTAACCTTCTATATATGGAGAACAGTTGTTGCACCCGCCTTCAACACCACAAGAATCACCTTTGTGAATAAAATCTTGAAACTCATATATTCTTGTTGAAATATTATCTTTAGGATTTTTAAACGAAATTTTATTATTTGGAATCATTTTTCCGTATTTGTAACCAAAATCTTGTGCATTTATTGTTTCTATATAATATGATATAAATTTTGTTGGCAATATGTGCAAATCGTTATAATAAACAGTAATTGTTTTTTTATTTTTAGAATAAGTGATTTTATCGGGGAATATCCAAGATACTCTACCATCACAGAAATCAAGTTTAATATTTATATTGTTTTTATCGCTGACATTTATTCCAGAGCCATTTCTTAATCCGATAAGAAGTATAGGATTATTTATAAAACGACTTTCTTCTGAAAAACCTCTTGTTTCCGCTATAGGACTATTAGTGCAAACTTCGGTAAAAACACTTCTCCAAGGTAATCCATCTTCTATTTGTCCAAAAACTTCTTCACTCGGTTCGTAATTATCGGATTTGAATATTGATTTTGCTACGTATTTTTTTCTTATATCGTAAATTTCCTGTTTTGTTTTACCGCTAAAACATTCCATTTGGTTAATTTTGATATTAATAGTATCATCTTTTTTACAACCAGTTAAAATAAATAGCGAAAACATTATCGGTATTAAACTTAAAATCAATAACTTTTTCATATCTTATTCCTCCTCTTTTTCATTTTTAATTTCGGGATACAAATCTTTTCTCAAAAAAGTTGTCCAACTTAAAAGAGAAATGAGTATTACATAAGAACTGCATAAATTTATCATAACAGTTATAAATGTTCTCAAAACATCGCTATGTATATTTATACTGAGTATGTTTAGACCTGTAATAAATACCCCAAAAAGACAAAAGCCTGTAATTGTATTATAAAAAGTCAATTCCTTTTTGTATTTTAAATAAGTATAAAAAGGTCTGTTTTCGGCAATAGTAAAGGTTATAATAAAACCACTGCAAAATAGGATATTCGTATAACTTAGGATAGGCGTAAACATATTTTCAAATATGCCTCCTCCGTCATAATCATGCGATAATAAAAAATATTGACTGTGAGACAGAAATTTTTGTGCAATTAAATCAAAAGCATATAGAATTAATGTCCAACTTATTGTATTTATTATAAACAAATAAAGAAAAAATATTAAAAGGTGGGCATCTGCCGTAAAAGTTTCTTTTATGTTTAATATTTTTCTCATTAAATATATTCCGTATAATATATTTAAAAATATTGCAAAAATGAATCCTATGAAAGTATTTGTCAAAATCAGCCCGACTCCGAAAATTGATATTGTAAAAAACAAATTATCACTTTTAAACGGGTAAAGACAAAAATCTTTAAAGTTTAATTTGTCAGGTGCATAAGGTTCGTCTGTGGACAATACCGCAAAACTGTCACGCTCCATAATATCATCATATATGTCTTTAAATTCTTTTTCGTATTCTGACATCTTTTCTCCTATATACCTTCACAAAATCAATTATAAAGGTATGTAGTTTGTATAGGCAACAATGTTACTGCCCTTAATGTGATATTATTCACTTTGGTTACCTTAGATTTTACTTTTTAATACATATCGTGTTTTTCCGTGTAACTCCCAAATTTTTATTATTATTTGAATAATAATAAAATTTTTGATTTGTACATCATAAAGCATGAAACTTCAACTTGTATATTCACCAGTTGGGTAAAATTTATTTGTTGACTATGAAAACCCTTATAAACACACAAAAATCTAAAAAATTTTTATATTAAAATATAAAAAACTAAAAAAATCTACATAAAAAATCAAGAGGTTAAATGCAAAATTTGCATTTAACCTCTGTCAGTAAGATTTTATTTTTTAGTCTTTTAAATATTTTTCTGTTTCTTGCAGAATTTCTTTAAAGTTGTCATCAGACAAATACAAATAAGGTCTTGCAGGAATTTTAACTTTTTTATTTTTCCCTGCTTGTCCGCCAAGATGATGAATAGCGGCATAATCGAGATTTGAACCAATAATGGCAGAATCATCGTCATAAAAAGTATTAATTGAGGCGGCAAGTTTTCCCTCGACCTGAAGAATTTGTCCCGGCCATTTCTTTTTCTTTTCTCTTTGTTTTTTTGTAGATTCTGCTAAATCAGTCCATTTATCAGGTCTTCCCTCATTTTTAAAATTTTCCTCCGTAGAATATGACATTATCCCTGCGATGTTTTTCATTAACGGTCGCAGGGATTGTGTTTTTTCAGCTATTTTTAAAAGTCTTTCTTGGACTTCAGCATTATCTATTTGTATTTCAATAGGTTTATCAGCCATTTTTATACAGTTTGGTTATATCATAATTGGCAATTAAAAGTTCTTTAAAGTATTTATTTTGTCTGTCTGTTCCCATTCTGTTATTAAT
>CANQLA010000101.1 GCA_947624605.1 Candidatus Gastranaerophilales bacterium
TGATACTTGCAACGATTTCAATATTTCAGATAAACAAAATATGCGTATTGTGTTTTATAACATATTTTATTGATTTAGCAATAGCTATAACGGCAAAAAATCGACAACAAAAATGGAATTATGAAATCAAACAATCGATAGAAGATTTTAAATCAGCAATTTGTGTTAAAAAATATCTTATAGCCTTTATATCAGTATTTATAATCGGGGTTGGAATACTTGTATATACAAATACAAGCAATATTTTAGCCCCTCAAATAAAGAAACATAAAATAAAATTTTCCTCTGATAGAAAATTTATAACACATGATAATGTAATAGGAGATAAAGATGCAAAAATAATAATTCATGAATATATGGATTTTAACTGTTCATCGTGTTATATAACGAATATATCACTGAGAAGAATAATAGATGAACTGGAAGGAATAATGATAATAAAACATGATATGCCGCTTGATTCGGAATGTAATCCTCTGTTAAAAAGCGGAGGACATAAAGGATCTTGCAGGATGGCAAGATATGCACTTGCAGCGAAAAAGCAAGATAAATATTGGGAAGTTAGTGATATATTATTTGATAATACACCGGATAGTGAAAGAAAAATTTTAAATTTGTTAAGGCAAGTACAAGGACTAAATATAAATAAATTAGAAAAAGATGCAAATTCAGAGGAGATAAAAAAAGAACTTGAAGAAGAAATAAAAGACGGAATAAACAAAAATATAGAAGCGACACCGACAATAGTAATAAATATGCAGAAAATAACAGGAAACATACCATATTATGAATTAAAAGAAAAACTAATACAAATGGGTGCAAAGGAGCATAAACTAAAATGATACCGATAGTATTACATGCTTGTTGTGCGGTATGTGCGGGATATCCGATAAGCTTGCTGCCTGATAAAGGATACAGTCCTGTAGTTTATTTTTTTAATCCGAACATTCATCCGAAAGATGAGTATACAAGACGGTTTGAGGAATTAAAAAGATATTGTAAAAAAAAACAAATACAGATAATTATAGAAGAGGAAGATACAAATAACTGGTTTGAATACGTAAAAGGATTAGAAAGAGAGCCTGAGAGAGGGAAAAGATGTCAAAAATGTTTTGAATACAGATTATTAAGAACGGCAAAAAAATCTTATGAAATAGGAATAAACAATTTTACAACTACATTGTTCATAAGTCCGCATAAAAATAGAAACGATATAATTAAAGCAGGTGAAAAAGCTGCACAAGAGTATTCATTAAATTTTATAGACATTGATTTCAGAAAGCAAGATGGTTTTTTAAAAACAATGAAAATAGCGAAAGAAGAAAACTTTTACCGGCAAAAATACTGTGGATGTATTTTTGCACAAAATACATCCACAGCAATAAAAATAAAGTAAATCAAGGTTTTTAATCATTAGTCCGAATAAATAAAACTGTCAAAATGAATTTTTATGACCGAAATTTTTATTTCAAATACCGATTAAAGAAGTTCTCAATCTTACTAAAAGGGATTTTGTTCAAGTTATCATATAAATCCACATGATTAGCATCATCAATAATAAATAATTCTTTATTATCACCTTTGAGTTTTTTAAAAGCATCTTCTGAGAAGTATCTGCTATGAGCATTTTTACCGTGAATTAATAAAACCGGAGTTTTAATTTCGTGTGAAAAAGCCATAATTGGTTGATTTATATAAGACATACATCCGATAACATTCCAGCCTTCATTAGAGTTTAAAGAACGCTTATGATAACCTCTTTCGGTTTTATAATAATCATAGTAATCTTTAACGAACTGAGGTGCATCTTTCGGTAAGGGGTCAACAACACCGCCGGCACGTTTGTAAGTTTTACCATTTTGAATATTAATAAAGTCGGCAATTCTTTGAGCATTTAAAGTTTTTTTCAATTCATATCTTTGTTGTTCATCAGTTTTATCAAAATAACCAAATGCATTAACTCTGGACATATCATACATTGTGGAAGCAACCGTTGCCTTAATTCTTGTATCAAGAGCAGCTGCGTTTATTGCAAGACCGCCCCACCCGCAAATACCAATTATACCAATTTTATCGGCATCAACATTATTTTGTACGGAAAGAAAATCTACAGCTGCCATAAAATCTTCCGTATTGATATCCGGCGAAGCCATATAACGTGGTTCACCCCCGCTTTCACCGGTAAAAGAAGGATCAAAAGCGATTGTTAAGAAACCTCTTTCTGCCATTTGTTGTGCATATAAGCCCGAAGCTTGTTCTTTAACGGCGCCAAAAGGTCCGGCTATTGCAATTGCAGGCATCTTGCCTTTATTATTTTTAGGAATATACATATCACCGACCAATTTTATTCCGTATCTGTTTGGAAATATTACTTTTTTATGTTCAACTTTTTTACTTTTAGGAAATGTTTTATCCCAATTCTCTTGTCCATTTACCATATTATTACCTCCAATTAAAAATATTAAAAAAATAATAAATAATTTTTTGAACATTTTAACATACCTCAGATTTTTTAATATTCTTATTAAAAAAGTCAACCAATTTACTTACAACTTGATTTACAAATATCGGTTTATCATATAAATCAACATGCGTTGCACCCTTCACTATATAAATTTCTTTTGGTTCAACGGCTTTTTCATATCCTGCATGCGTAAAATAAAGTGTATCGGCATTTTCACCTGCTATAAAAAGTAAAGGTCTTGGAGATACAGTATCAATGTGAGCAAAAGCATCCCAAGCTGCTAATTTATCATTACTCGAAATCAGATATTTATTAACTGATGTGGGATAAAAACAACGACCGGTCCTGTAATATTCATAAGCTTCTCTTTGAATGACGGAAGTATTTTCGTCTATCTCATCGGGAGAATTAGGTACGTATTGCCAATATAAAGGTTTTTCACCTCTGGACTCTTTTGTTCTTCATTCTGCTACTTCTTTTAAAAGCTTTTGCAAAAAATTTTCAATATTCACACCCGGAAAACCATTTTTAGCACTATCACCAACATCCCATGTACTTATTCCTGCTGCTGCCTTAATTCTGTATTCGGTTTGAATTGCATTCATAGTATAACCACCGCCTGCACAAATTCCCATTGCACCTATTTTTTCTTCATCTACATAAAGTAATGTTACAAGATAATCAATTGCTGAACGTATGTCTTCAACACGACTCGCAGGATCTTCCAAATATCTCGGCAAACCTTCGCTTTCTCCCTGATGACTTGCATCAAAAGCTATTGTTACATATCCGTTTTTTGCCAAATTCCACGCATAAAGTGATGAACACTGCTCTTTTACTCCTCCTCCGGGATGGGTAATAACTATAGCCGGATATTTCTTTTTTTTATCAAAATTATCCGGGTAAAAAATTAATCCCGCAAGATTTATGTCAAATTTCTTAAAAGAAACTTTTTTACCTTCTTTGTAATGAGTTTCATATAACATATCTTATTCCTCTATAATTTTTATAATTTTTGCAGGATTTCCGGCAACAATTGTATTTTTATCTACATTTTTTGTAACAATTGATCCTGCCGCAATTATTGCTCCATTACCGATTTTAACACCCGGTAAAATTGTAACATCAGCACCAATCCATACATTATCTTCTATAATAACCGGGTTTGGAATACTGTTTTGACGTTTTTTAGGATTTAAATCGTGATTTAAAGTCGCTATGGTAACGTTATGTCCAATCAGACAATTGCTTCCAATACTAATTCCTCCTTGATCTTGAAACTTACAGCAAGCATTTATAAAAACATTGTCTCCTATTGTTATATTCTTTCCGCAATCTGAATAAAATGGCGGAAACAAACAAAATGTATCTGATATCTCTTTACCTGTAAGTCTGGAAAATAATTTCCGTATCTCTTCTTGTGTATGATATTTATTATTAATTTCCATTGTTATTTCAATGGCTTCTTGTGATAATTCATGAAATTTTTTAAAAAGTTCGGATTTCGCATCAACGTACGTTCTTTCCTCCATCAATTTTCTAAATTCTTCTAATTTCATATATTAACTTTCTTTTATTTTGTTTATAAAATTAATAATGTACTAAAATAAAATTAATGGCAAATACCTATATTGAATAAATATTTATGCTTAATAAGCATAATATACATTTATAATTCATTATTTATATTTGAGGTTTTTCTTTTAATAAATATTTTTATATTGATAAATCAAAATAAAAATAATATAATACTGCTAAATCCCTATAAACTGATAAAGAAGCATTTATATAATATACTTCTTTATTAGTGACAAATAATATCAGTTATTAAAAATTAAGAAACAGGCTATACAATGAAATACTACAGTTGCGATCTGATTGAACACGGAATTGATTTTTCACAAAATGCAATAACATTATGTTGCCGTGTTCTTAATTCCGAAGGTAATTTTGTTAAATTGATAGATAATTATCACGGAGAACTCCTCGATTTAGATATGTTTTTTAAATTGAAAAGAGAATATCGAAATAAAATGAAAACAGGAGATTATCCAGATATTTGCAAGAATTGTATATACTTGGAAGAAAAAGACTACGACGACGATGACTACATATCAACAATTAATTTTAATGAAGGCACAAATTGTAATTGTAAATGTGTATATTGCACATTTACACACCAAGAAACAACAAAATCAAAACAATATGACGTATATCCGTTGATAAAAAAACTCGCAGAAAATAATTATCTCAGACAAGGCGGATATATATCCATGGCAGGCGGAGAACCAACTTTAGGAACAAGTTTTGAAAAGCTTATAGAACTGTTTATTGAATATAAAATTCAACCTATAAGAGTCTTAACAAACGGACTCATATATTCCGACGCCATAGCAAAAGGATTAAAGATAGGTTACGTAAATATTCTCATTTCCATTGATGCCGGAGATCCGTTACTTTATAAATGGATAAAAGGAGTAGATTGCTATGATAGAGTTTGGAATAATATTAAACGTTATATTGAATTTTCACAAGATACATCTTTAATAAAAACAAAGTATATTATAATTCCTACAATAAATGACACTAAAGACGAAATATTAAAATATTACGACAAAGTACAAGAAACAGGTGTACAATGCGTAGCCTTTGATATAGAAATGACTTGGTTTGCAGAAAATATTGGCAATATTCCTCAAGAATTGTATAACATAGTTGAATTTACCGTATTGGAAGCAAAGAAAAGAAATCTTAAATATGAACCTATAGACAGAGTAGTTAAAATAATTCAGAAAATAAATAACAAAAAAAACCTGAATGTATTTTTTCGCGGACATAAACTGTAAAATGGCAAAAAATCAATTATACAACATAAAAATAAATAAATAAATAAAGGATTAAATTTTGTCAATAAAATACAACAAAAGAATAATATTGGTCGGAATGCCTGATATGGCACTTGTATGCCTGGCAAAACTTGTAGCGGACAAAATAAATATTATAGCCTCAATTCCGCCGCATAAAAGCCATAATACCTATAAATTATTTTGCAATTTTGCAAAAAACCTGGATATTCCCGTAATAGATTACGAAATTTCACTGAAAGATAAAAATTTTTTGGAAAGAATTAAAAATTATGAACCTGACTTGGCAGTAGTATGCTCCTATGGAAAACTTTTTCCTCCGGAATTGTTACAAACAACAAAAGACGGTTTTATTAATGTGCATCCTTCACTTTTACCAAAATATCGAGGTGCAAATCCATATTCACACGTTATTATCAACGGAGAAAAAGAAACCGGAGTTACTCTTCATTATATGGATGAACATTTCGATACCGGAGATATAGTTGCACAAAAAAAAATTAAAATTTATGAAAAAGATACAATGGGAACAATATTTAACAGGCTTAATTACTTGGGAGCGGATATGTTATCCGAATTATTAACTAAATATGAAAAAGGAGAAAAAATAACACGCATAAAACAACCTGAAGGAAATTATGTGAAAGCACCTGCAATCGACGCAGAAAGTACGGATGTATTAATCAACTGGAATAAAACAGCCGTTGAAACGGAACGTTTTATAAGAGCATTGAATCCGTTTATTAACGCAGGAACAAGATACAGAGGCAATTATATAAAAATACATACGGCTGAAATAGAAAATACAAATTCCGACTATGCACCCGGTACAATTGTTTCAATTAATAATACATTAGCAGTCGCCTGCAAAAAAGGAATTTTACACATAAAAATTTTACAGGCAGGTTCTTATTTTATCGGCAGCTCAATAGAATTTATAAGGCTTTCAGGATGTAAAACAGGAGAAATATTTGAATAATGAATGAATTAAAATTTTTAACAGCAGGTATACCTATCGCAGCAGAAAATAAAGGATACTCAGAAGGCTTTAAAATATTAAAAAAACTCAACCTCGACGGACTTGAAACAGAATTTGTCCACGGAATAAGATTAAATGAAGAAAATACAAAAATTCTTAAAAATGCTGCGGATATGGGCTGCATCCTCACTTGTCACGCACCATATTATATCAATTTGAACGCAAAAGAAAAAGAAAAAATCAATGCAAGCGTGAAAAGAATTGTTGATACCGCACGTGCCGCTAAATCCATAAATGCATACTCTATAACCTATCACGCCGCATTCTATATGGGTAACGACAAAGATACAGTATTTCAAAATGTCGCAAAACAAACAGAAATTATTACACAAATTCTTGCCAATGAACAAAATAATATATTCATTCGCCCTGAAACAACCGGCAAACCTACTCAATGGGGAAATCTCGAAGAAATTGTAAAATTATCAAAATTGTTCGATAACGTCCTTCCCTGCGTCGACTTTGCCCACCTGCACGCACGATCAAACGGACAATTTAATACCTATGACGAATTTTGCAAAATTTTTGACTATATTAGTACTAACCTCGGCTCCCGTGCTTTGGAAAATTTTCACGCACATATCGCCGGAATTGCCTACTCACAAAAAGGAGAAAAAAATCACCTTATACTCAAAGAAAGCGATATGAACTATAAAGACCTCCTAAAAGCTTTCAAAAACTTCGATATTAAAGGCGTTATTGTCTGCGAAAGCCCCAATATAGAACAAGACGCCTTATTATTAAAAAATTACTATTCCTCTTTGTAAGTATCTTTATCTTTACTCAAATAGCAACTGTCAACACGCTGGAGTATCTTCCCTTATCAAACACCACCTGCAAAACTTCCTGAACTTTTCGGATAAATAACATTGTCTATATTAAAACTTCCTGCAATAAAACTTTCTGCTTCAATTTTATAAGTTCTTTTACCTGCTGATACGTCTTTGCATCACTTTTGCCTATTTGCGAAAATAAAATAACTCTATCGGATTTACTCAGCTTCTCTGCCAAATCATTGCTAATCTCCGCTTCAATAATACTGCAATTACTATACCCCTTTATCTCATTGTACAAATACTCCGGAATATTTCCGAAAAATATCAACAATAACCTCTTCTCCGAATTTGCAAGTAACGTCAACTTCAATTCCGATAAATCAATTGCCCCATTATATATAATGTTCGACCCTAACATCGAATATGAA
>CANQLA010000102.1 GCA_947624605.1 Candidatus Gastranaerophilales bacterium
AATGATGGTGATGCAGCTGTTGAACGAGTCATTACTATACCTGCCGATACAGCCATTAAAAGCGAAGGCAGCTGTGCTGCAAGTCCGTCTCCTACCGTTAGGTTTGTATATTTTTGAACTGCTTCCTCAGGTGTAAGTCCGTTTTGCAAAATACCTATCAGCAATCCGCCGACAATGTTGATAATTGTAATTATGATACCTGCCATTGTATCACCTTTTACAAACTTCATCGCACCATCCATTGAGCCGAATAAACTTGATTCCCTCTGTAAGTCTTCTCTCTTTTTTACTGCTTCTTCCGGAGATATTAATCCTGCATTGAAGTCTGCATCAATAGTCATTTGCTTTCCGGGCATTGCATCCAATGCAAATCTCGCTGATACTTCCGCTATACGTTCAGCACCTTTTGTAATTACCATAAATTGTACTACCGTAATTATCAAAAATATTACAAATCCTACTATCATATTTCCGCCGGTAACAAAATTTGCAAATGCATCTATTACTTCTCCTGCTTCTCCTTTTGCAAGAATTGATCGTGTTGATGCAATCGACATTACAAGCCTGAACATCGTTCCGATTAGAATTATTGACGGAAATGACGATAATTCCAGCGGCTTTGTTATATACAGGGAAATCATCAAAAGCACAATTCCAAGTGTAATGTTAAATGCTATAGCCATATTTATAAAAAAAGGCGGTAACTCGACAATCAATATGACTACGAGAATAATTACAAATATTGCTAATCCTATTTCACTAAACGGATTTCCGTCTGTCGGTCTTGCCTGTGCCAAATCTTACCCCTGCTGTATGTTTTTAAACGCTTGTTCCAATATAGATAGTCCTGTGTCTATTGTTGCATCTATAATACCATTTTCCGTTATTATTATAGCACCTCCCGAAGAAATATTATCATCTCCTACAACTTTTATTTTAGCTTCGTATGAATCAGATGACAAAAATTCAGGTAAGTTTTCTTTTACTGTTACAACATCTTGCGGCATAACTTTAACTGTAATCCTGTTTTCTGACTTAAATGTATCTCCCAATGCAGATTTTATTAAGCTTAAAAGTGCTGTTTTATCCTGCTCTATTTCTTTATTAATTATCTTTTTTGCAATTTCAACAGAAACATCTAATATATGAGGTGCTATCATTTCAAACATCTTATCTTTATAATCAAAAAAACTTTGTATTGCATTCAATAATGACTGTATATCTTGTTGTGCATTTTCAAGACCTATCTTATGTCCTTCTCTAACTGCCTGCTCTCTGATTGAATTGGCTTCTTCTTGTGCCCTTGAAACCGTATTTCGGTCATCAATTCGTCTATATCCTCTTCTTCGGCTTCCTTGCCGCCTCTCTTGTCTTGAATCAAATACTATATCTTCAAAATTTAATGAAACTTCCGGTTCCTGTGAAATCACGCTGTTATTGATATTGGAATTTTCTGACACTATATGTGTTGTGTCAGTAACTTGTTTATTTATTTTGTTTTTCTCAGATTGACTTCTTTTTATAATCACGGATTTTTTCTTCTATATAATTGCAAATAATATTTAATACAGGCGTGGATAAATTCCATTTTTCATATTCATTTGGGGCAGATATAATTTTCGCTATCAGAGGACGTTCATTGCTTATAATTGAATTCATACATCTTTCTGAAGTGTTTTTTATGTTTCTGCTGAATTGTCTCATAACTTTAGTAACACTTATTGTCTGCGATTTTGGCATGGTTGATTGAAAATCTTTCAAACATCTGGTTAATAGCTCAGGATCAATTTGTTTATCTAAATTATCTAACTGCATATATTGTAATACAACATTTGCATCTGATTGGGGAAATTTTGATAAAAGAGTTGTAACTTTATCGTTTGGTAACTTCTGTGCCACTAAGGCAAAAGCAGCCAATTTTAAAATTTTTAAATCACTTGCATTTGACAATGCTTCACTGTCTGCTTTTGCCATTGCATCAATGTTTGATTGGTTTGCTGCCGCTTGCGCCTGCTTCTGTGAAAGTATTCCTCTTTTCATTAAATCTGCAAGAGCATCATTGTATGCTTTTTTAACATGATGTTCTACCAGACCTATCATTTGTTCTTGCGGCAAACCTTTAAATGTGGCTTGTTTCGCAATTTCAAAAATGGTAAATGCTATTTTTTGCATTATACCATCTCTGTATTGTTTAGGAATATTTCCTCTTATAATATCTAACGTTTTATGAAAAGACCATTCTCCAATGAATTGAGTAATTATTGATGCTTGATCAACCGTATACGTATGTTCGGTATCGTTTGCAAGTGCCTCACCTGCTATATAACAAAAATTATGTACTGTTTTATATACATATTCCTGATCTTCAGGTAACAAATCCTGTGGTACTACAGCCTTTGCCTGACCTGATAAATCTTCCGCAAATTCTTTGTATAAAAAACCCTCTGCTGCCATACTCGTTCTCTTTTATCTACGACTTTTCTATCCAGCTTTTTACCTGCTCACTTAATTCATTTACATCAACCTGGTTTATGTCTGATCTGACATCTTCAATTACATCTTGTAAACTTTCATTCGTTTGTGTTTGTTGTGTAATTGCAGCAGCAACTGCAGCTTGTTGATTTGAAATTTGTGCAGCTACTTGCTGCGATAAGGCTTGCTGTTCCATTAAACCTTGTGCCATCTGAGCTTGCTTTTCCACTAATTGCGATGCTTTTAAGTTTACTTCTCTTAATTGTTTTTCTTGTTCCGCTGCTTTCTGCCTCAGTGCTTCTACTTCTTTCTGCTGTTGCTCTGATTTCTGTTTAAGCTTCTTCGATACAAATATAAAACCTATTATAAGACCTGTTATTACAAGCACTACCGTTAACCACCAAGGATTACCGCTTTCATCAGGCTTGGGTAAATTTACTGATTTGTCCAACGCTAACGATGGCTCTATTGAATCTGAATATGCTATGGAAACATTATCAGGATTAACTTTTGGCGATGCTGCCCTCGCTATCAATTCTTTCAGTTCCTGTGTCGTAATATTAGAAGGCACTGCTGATGATTCAATTGTTACCGCTATTGAAATATCTTCAATCACTCCGGATTTCGTATATTCTGTTGTCTGTGTTTTGGAAACTCCATATTGAGTTTCTTGGGCTGTCCTGCTATAATTTCTGTTCTGTGATGAATCACTTCCTCCTGCCGGTAATCCGTTTGGCAAATATACACTTACGGCATTCAACCCCGAATTACTGTCCCTCGTTTTGTCACCTAATCCTTCCGTAAATGTTTGTTCCGTTATAGCCGTCTTCTGATTAGGATCATATACTATGCTCGTCCTTTCTATAGGTACCTGCCTTAAAAATGTACTGACTGTTACTACATAATTGCCTTTTCCTAACAGTCTGTCTAATTGCACTGACACCTTCGATTGCATGTTTTGATCATTTTCTTGTACTTTTGAAAGTTGATCATCCAATGAATTTATTATGCTGTTGTATACATTTCCGTTTGTATCAGTTATTGATATGTTCTCTGCCGTAAGTCCCGATACACTGCCCAATAGCAGATTTTCTATTGCTTTAACTTTTATACGATCAAGTCTTTCTCCGGGAGGCATTACTATTTGTACCGTTGCTTTTATTGGTCTTTTATCCTGTGCAAACAATGTTTGCTCCGGAATGGAAACAAATACTGATGCACTCTCTATCGGCTTAATTTTCCTTATTAATCTGGATAACTCTCCGTTTATCGCTCTTGCCAGCTTTATTTTTTTATCATCTTTTGTTGATGTAAAATCACTTTTTTCAAATATTTCAAGTCCTACTCCCGCATCTACCAGTCCGCTTGAAACTATCGTTAATAACGCTTCATCTTTCTGCGATTGAGTGTATTTATCCAATAATAACGTGGTTTTTGAACCTTCAGACGTACGCTTTGCATCTATTTTGTGCCTTGCAAGCAATGCTTGTACTTCTATTGCCTTACCGGGATTGTCTGTCTGAAATAATATATATGGCTCCTTTATCACTTTTTCGTACGTTTCACTATTATCTTTCGGTTTTGTACTCACAAAAATAATACTTCCTATAATTAGCAAAACAATAACTACCGTAATCCCAATTACGGCATATAACACTGTTTTGTTTTTTAAAAGCTCCCGTAGTTTTTCCATATCCTAATTTCTTATACTTTTTTTTATTATACTATTTTTTTTTTTCTATGGCGATATGTTTATATTTGTATAAATTATATATTTATCTGCATTATTTTTTCATACGCTTGTATTATTTTTGTTGTTACAGTAGTGGCTAATTGCACTTCGGTCTGTGCTTTATTTATTGAAATAACTATATCGTGAATATCTACATTCTCATTTCCCATCATTTGCTGTTGTAAAAGTTCATCAGGCTTAGATATATCTTCATTTAAATTTTCTACCAATCCTGTAAATACTGCCTTAAAATCTGCTGTTTCCGGTTGTTCTATGCCCTTAAAACGTAATCCTTGAGTTCCCCAATCAGTGTATTTTGTTGGTTCTATTTTGTTGTATGTGTTTATGTTTGGTATAAATTTGTCTGAAAACATTTTAATATCCTCATCCTAAGTAATTCGCCAAAATATTTTTTACGTAATTTTGTGTTTCTTTATACGGCGGCACTCCTCCGTATTTATCTACCGCTCCGGGTCCTGCATTGTACGCTGCAAGTGCCAAAAGCAAATTTCCTTTATACTTTTTCATCATTGATTTTAAATATCTTACTCCACCGTCTACATTTTGCACCGGATCTTTTGCATCCGCTACTCCAAGTGCTTTCGCTGTTTCCGGCATTAACTGCATTAGTCCTTCCGCACCTGCCTTTGAAACTACCGTGGGATTAAATCCTGATTCTTGTTTTATTAAAGCTCTTACAAGTTTTTCATTTACTCCATGTTTTGCTGATACTTCCGAAATAATATTTAAAATTTCTTCTTTTGTATATTTTTTTCTGTTTTCAGTTCCTTTTATTAAATTATTTCCTGTATCTGAAACTTCGGATGGTTTTGCTATAGTTCCGAATACCGCTTTTGCAGCATTTATATCTCTAAATTTATAATCACCTTCAATACTTTCTTGTAATACTTCCGCAAATTTTGGTACATTTATTTGCTTTAATTCATCTGTGTGATTATTGATGCTTTTGTTTATATTGTTTACATATTTAACAAGTTGTGCAGCTCTGGTTGCAGCTGCATCTTGTCCGCTTGTATTTATTAAATTTTTTATGTTTGGTGAAAACACTTTTTATCCCCTAATTATCAATTAATTTTATATAGCTTGTTATTGACCAATATCTACAGCTTTGTCTACCATTTCTTTGGTTATTTTCATAACTGCCAATGATGATTCATAAGCTCTTTGTGCCATTGCTGCATCCGCAAATTCAACCATAGGACTTACATTAGAAGATCTGATATATCCGTTAGCATCTGCATCAGGATGTCCGGGTACGTACATTTTTTCTCCTAATGTCGGATCCTCCACAACTCCGGACAATGATACTCCTCCGCTTACAAACGGTACTGTTGCCGAACCGTACATATTGTCCTTCATAGTTGTTAACAAACCTGCAAATGATACATTGTCCGTTGCATTTAATACTGGTATTTTTCTCACATAATTTGGTGTATCAATATTTGCTATGTTCTTTGCAACAATGTCCATCCTTTTACTATGGACTCCTACTGATTTTTCTCCAATTCCAAATGCTCCTAATAACGTCATATCTATGATCCTACATTAATTACTGTTCTTATTGCCGATAATGCCGATGTGACTCTTTTCACAGCCGTACGACGTCTACTTTGCCCTCCTGCTCTTTTATTATCGCTGATGAACCAAGCCGTTCGGATAATTCAGTTTCTAAAGGACTGTTCATACTTCCTAAATATTGCGTAAAATCAACATCCTTTCTGATGTATCCGGGTGTATCTATGTTAGATATATTACCTGCAAGTGCTTTTTGTCTGTGTGCTGCTAAATCTAACATTAAATTACATTTATCTATAGAATTATTAGGTGTAAACATATTTATTCTCCTATTTTATTCTACTGTTGTAATCTTATCGACTTGTCATACATGTCGTTAACAGCTTTTAAAAGCTGAAAACTTGCTAACATTGATGCATTTAATCTCATTACTTTATTTGCTTCAGAAACAATATTTATATTTGATGTTTCTAATTTTTGATGTTCAATTCTGTCGTGGTTAACTACTAAAACAGGCTCTCCCGATTCATACGTCGGAATGAATTTGTTTCCGTCTACTGCTTTCAATTCATTTGGATTTTGAAAATTTACAAGAGGTATGGTTCCTACTTTGAATGGTTTGCTTCCATATTCTGATGAAACCATCACATCTCCGTTTTGTTTTATCCAAAAATCATCATAATTAATCGGTAATTTTATTCCGTCTCCTATCAAATATCCGTCTGTTGTTGTTAAATATCCTTCTTTATTTTGCTTCATTTTTCCGTCTCTCGTATATTTAACATCTCCATTTTCTGATGTTACGGGTATAAATCCTTGTCCGTTTATTCCAAAATCAAATTTATCATCCGTTATCATAAGTTTTGTTGGTCTTGTGTCTTGTCTGATAACTCCGTCAAGATATCCATCTTCTGTTAGAATTTGTTCAAAGTTTACAGTCTTATATGCTGTCGTATTTTGATTTGAAAAATTATTCGAGATATATCCTAATCTTTCAAATTGTACATTTGCATTGATTATATTTTTTCTTATAATTCCTTGAAATGTTGCCATTTTACCTCTACATCTGACTTAGTCTTTGTACTGCCGTTGACGTCATTGAATAACACTGTTGAAACATTTGCCTGTTTGCATCAAATGTCTTTCTTACAGGATAAGCTTTCATAAATTCTTCACTTAAAACCACATTAGAATCTTCCGTATATCCTTGTCTGACTCCAGGTTCAATTACAGCTGCACCGTTCGTGCTAACAACTGACAATGTTCCTGCATTTTGAATTTTATTGTTTACTCTGTCTACAACTTTTATATTTCCTTCCAAATCAATAATAACTTCGTTCGGATTATCGGGAATACAAGGCAAAACTATTGGTGTTCCATCATTTCCGATTACTTTTTCATTTTCAAGAGTTAACAGGTTTCCATCTTTGTCATAGTGAAATCTTCCGTCACGTGTAAGTTTTATTCCTTCCGTGCCAAGTACTTGAAAGTATCCTTTATTTGATAATGCCAAATCCAGCGGATTAGTTGATATTGATATCCTTCCAGGCTGATCATCCACTGCCGTTGATAATCCGTGAACACCAATATATTCTGTAAATGAAGAAATTACAGGTTCTTTCCTTTGATAACCGACTTTATCAAAACCGTTTATGTTCGCTGAATTTATTGCAAATATCTCCGTTTGAAGGTGCATTGCTCTCAGAGATGCTGTCATTCCCGGTTCAAAATAATCTGGTTCCACCGTCCCAGACAAGACATGTCTTGCATGGAGTTTTTCAACCTCTCT
>CANQLA010000103.1 GCA_947624605.1 Candidatus Gastranaerophilales bacterium
GTATAGGGACATTAAGACTGTTAGAAGCAATAAGGATATTAGGGCTTGAAAGAAAGACAAAATTTTATCAAGCATCAACGAGCGAGCTGTATGGTTTGGTGCAAGAGACTCCACAAAAAGAGACAACGCCGTTTTATCCCCGATCACCATATGCTTGTGCAAAGCTGTATGCATATTGGATTTGTGTAAATTATAGAGAAGGATACAATATTTATGCATGTAACGGCATTTTGTTCAATCACGAAAGTCCGAGGCGTGGAGAGACTTTTGTGACGAGAAAAATAACACGAGCAGCATGCAGAATAAAGGCAGGACTTGAAGAGAAGCTATATCTTGGAAATTTAAGTTCTAAACGAGATTGGGGACATGCAAAAGATTATGTAGAAGGTATGTGGCGCATTTTACAGCAAGATAAGCCGCAGGACTATGTTCTTGCCACAGGAGTAACAACTACAATCCGAGATTTTTGTAAAATGGCATTTAAAGAAGTAAATATTAATATTGATTTTAGGGGAGAAGGAGTAAATGAAAAAGGAATTGATAAAGACAGCGGAAAAATAATAATAGAAGTAGATCCGAGATATTTCAGGCCCACGGAAGTAGAATTGTTGCTGGGAGATTCAACAAAAGCGAGAAAAGAGCTTGGCTGGGAGCCGAAATACAATTTAGATATGCTTGTAAAAGAAATGATAAAAGAAGACATGAAAGAAGCCGAAAAGGCAAAATTATTGTTGTCAAAAGGTTATGAAGTATCGGAATCAAAAGAGGCATAAATGTTAGACAGAAATAAAAAACTGTATATTGCAGGTCACAAAGGTTTAGTAGGTTCAGCTTTATTAAGACGATTTGAAAAAGAAGGTTTTACAAATATTGTGGTAAGAACTTCAAAAGAATTAAATTTAATAAACCAAGCTGATGTAGAAGAATTTTTTAAGGAAGAGAAACCGGAGTATGTATTGCTTGCGGCTGCAAAAGTCGGAGGAATTTTAGCAAATTCAACATATCCTGCAGATTTTATCTATCAAAATCTAATGATTTCAACAAATGTAATACACGCATCATACAAATACGGAGTAAAAAAGCTATTAAATTTAGGGTCAAGTTGTATATATCCAAGGATAGTACCTGATAAAATGTCGGAAGAATGTCTTTTAACGGCACCGTTAGAGAAAACAAACGAAGCCTATGCACTTGCGAAAATAGCGGCAATAAAACTATGTTATTATTATAATAAACAATACGGAACGAATTTTATTTCATTAATGCCGACGAACCAATACGGGATAGGTGATAATTTCAATATGGAAACAGCACATCTTCTCCCAATGATTATGAGGAGATTTCATCTTGCGAAATTGCTTGCAAACAATGATTTTGAAGCGATAAAGAAGGACATAAAACGGAACAAATTAGGCAGTGGACTTGATAACAGTTTTGATTATGAAAACAAACAAGATATTGAAAAAATCCTAAATAAACTTGGTGCATATAGAGATCATGTTGTGTTATGGGGAGACGGTTCGGTATACAGAGAGATGATGAGTTCGGATGATTTAGCGGATGCGTCATTTTTCCTTATGGAAAATAAAGATGCTGATGAAATAGGAGAACTTGTAAATGTTACTGATGGAACTGATATTCAGTTAAAAGAGCTGTTTGAAATCGTGAAAAAAATAGTAGGTTTTAAAGGTGAAATAACTTATGACAAAACGAAACCAAACGGAACACCGAGGAAGTTAATGGATGCAGAAAAAATAAAGAAACTTGGCTGGAAACCTAAAATTGAATTAAGACAAGGGATAGCTGATACGTATAACTGGTATTGTTCACTATGAATATAGCAGCGGTTGTTGTACCGGTTTATAGAGATAAACCGGCAGATGAAGAAAAGGTTTCATTAAATCAGTGCAGAAAAATTCTCGGCAAATATCCTATAATAATTGTTTGTCCAAACAGTCTTAATATCAGTGAATACACATTTTTAACGGAAAAAAGTGAAAGATTTGAAGATAAAAATTTTAAAAGTATAAAAGCGTACAGCAGACTATGTATGGACGTAAATTTTTATAAACGTTTTGAAAAATACGAATACATATTGATATATCAATCAGACGGATGGGTTTTCAGAGATGAGCTCGAATATTGGTGCAAACAAGGATATGATTACATCGGAGCACCTTGGTTTGAGGGTTTTGAATCAGCGGATGAAGACTCAAAAATGATATCATATATCGGAAATGGAGGAATGTCACTTAGAAACGTAAAAAAACATATAGCAATTTTTAATAATCCGAAATATATACATTCATATAGAGATATAGCGTTGGAAAACAAAAAAAAGAAATTGATATCAAATATAATAAATTTCCCTGTAAATATTTATCGTTATTGCAGTCAGTATTTTGTACCGACGAGATATATAACAAAATTGAATGAGGATTTTTATATAGCAAAATACGCAAAGAAAATTGTATCGAATTTTAACTTTCCGACACCGGAAATAGCGTCACAATTTTCAATGGAAGCTCAACCGAGGAAACTGTATGAATTAAATAACAAAAAGCTGCCATTTTTATGTCATGCATATAAAAAATATGATTTTAATTTTTGGGAGCAATTCATAAATCTTGAGGTGAGAAATGACTAATGAAGGACTAAAGAAACTTATAGAAGAACAATTTCATAAAGATAATTATATAATTCAAACGGATAAAAAAGTAACAAACTCTTGTTCAAACGAAGGGCGAAGAGAAAAATATACGGCGGTATACTGTTCAAGCAACGGAGTATATAAAGAAGACACGGTAGAATGTTTTCAAAAAACCATAATTGAAACAGATAATTATGAATGGTATATGAATAGGTTTGTGCATGCAGAACAACACATATTTATAAGAGATATATCCAAAAGATTTTATCAATTTGGAATCAATGACAAAGGTTTGGAGAATTTTGAAAAAATTGCAGATATGATAAAGAACAATGCAAAAGGGAATAAAATAATCACGATAGGCTCATCATCGGGAGCTATGGCGGCAATAGTACTTGGCAAAATTTTAAATGCGGAATATACAATAGCATTCAGTCCATTATTGAAACCGTATAAACCGGATACACCCAAAGAAGAAATTGAAAAAAAACTGATAACAAAAGAATTTTTTGATGCCGTACAATATGCAAAATCAAACATTCCTATATTTTTTATATATCCTGACGGAAGCAGCTGGGATATTTATAACAGTTCTTTGGTTAAAGATTTTGCAAACATTCATTTTCTGCCGATAAAATCCAATATTCACGGAGTACCGGTTAATAAAAGAATATTGAGAAAGATTTTAGAGAGTGACAAAGAAAGACTAAAAGAAATATGTACATATAAAACCACGGATAGTGTTAGTGAATACAAATTAGCCCGAATAATGGGCGGGAATATACTTTATCTGTTGAGAATTTTTGATTATATAAAAAAATATCCGTTGTTTTTCTTGAAGAAAGAGTTTTATACCAATGTAGTAAATTTGAACATTTAATTTTTTTAAAATAATAGGGAAGTAACATTTTTAGAATAAACTGCAAAGTTTTTAGTTGAAAAATATAATGAAATTATTGATGTATAAAATTATTTTAATGTATCTTGTAATTTTTTTAAAAATAATTTTGCCGGAGAAGAGAATATCTGATTTTTTTTCCAAACGATTGAAACTTTAACTTCAATGATGGGAAACAATGGTCTGAAAGTTAATGGAGAGTCAATAGAGTCAGTAATAAGTCGATCCAGACCTAATGCACAGCAGATTTTATTTTCTGTCATAACGGCAGCATTATAAATAAGATTATAAGTACCAATAATATTTAATTTGTCTAAATTATCACCGAACCAATTTAAAATAGGGTTATTATCAAAAGATTTTTTAATAACTTGCCTTGAAATAAGTAACGGAATATTAAATAAGTCTTCAATTTTTATAAAATTTTTTTGAGCAAGCTTATCATCTTTTCTGAAAAGAAGTCCCCAAACATCTTTTTGGTTCAAATCGAGATATTCATAATTATCTAAATTATATGGTTCGATTAAAATACAGAAGTCAAGCAGACCTTTATCGAGTCTTTCGAGCAAATCTTCACTGTCACCGGAGATAATATGAAATTTAATTTTAGGGAAATCTTTATTTAAAGATTTTATTATCTCAGATATAATTTTAATTGAATGAGTTTCACCGGAACCAATAAAGATATTTCCAGCGAATTCATCGTTAGAGAATAAAAATTCATTTTCAGTTTTTTGAACAAGTTCAATAATTTCTTCTGCACGTTTTTTAAAGATTAGACCTTGGTAAGTAAGAGTAATTCTATGGTTTTTTCTGATGAAAAGTTTTTGACCCAAATCTTTTTCAAGAGCGAAAAGTTGTCTGGACAAAGTAGGCTGAGTAAGATGCATATAGTTTGCCGCTTTAGTGATATTACCGGTTTTTGCAACCATTAGAAAATATTTTAAAGTTCTTATTTCCATAAGAACAATTTTAATAAATGTTAAAAAAGCTGTCAAGGATTGCGATAAAAGAGGAAAGAGTGTTAAAAGTTGCGACGAGAATAAAAATGAAGAAAAGCTGTAACTGAGTGTTAAATGTAAAGTTGAAGTTGCATTGCCAAGATTTACAAGAAGATTTATGTTAAATGTAAAAAGAGGAATAATGCGGACATTGTATATGGCATAAAAAATAAATAATTAACTTTAAATCTAAATGTGTTTCTGCTAAAATATTGTCACAAAAGAAAAGAGAAGATGTATGTTAAAACAGGAATGTTTAGAATTATTAAGGCAAGGATTGAACAAAGCAATAGACACAGGAGAATGTGGAGGATTAACAAAAACCGATATTCCCGAATTAAAGGCAGAAATCCCGAAGAATAGGGAATACGGTGATTTGTCGATTAATATTTCCTGTTTATGCAGATATACAGGGAAGTCGCCATTAGAGACAGCAAAAAGTATTGTGAAATATATCGGAGAAGGAGAGGGATGTGAAAAAGAGGTTGAAAAGTTTAAAATCAAGATAGCAGGCGGGTTTATAAATTTCAAAATAAAAACGGAATCATTAAACAGAGAGATGAATTCAGTAATAGAGGAGATATTAAAAACAAAGACGGAATACGGAAAAAATAATGAGGGGAATGGAGAGAGGATAATTTTAGAATATGTAAGTGCCAATCCCACAGGTCCGTTTCATATAGGACACGGTCGGTGGGCAGCATTAGGAAGTACGCTTGCAAATGTATTGAAATTTTCCGGATATGAAGTGTATCAGGAATATTACGTGAACGATGCAGGAAATCAAATAAATAATTTGGGTCGTTCTTTATATATAAGAGTATTACAGCAGCTTGGCATAAATGCGGAGTTTCCCGAAACAGATACAAAAACGAAATCTTATTATACTGGAGAATACTTGACAGATTGTGCAAAGAGTTTCATAGAGCAAAATCCGCAAGTTGCGGAAGAAATCAGAACAAAACAATGTGAAGAAGCGGATGAAAAAACGCACAAACAGCTATGTGAATTTGCTAAAACATATATATTAACGGGGCAAAAAATGCTGCTTGAAAAATTTAGAGTACATTTTGACAATTTTTATTTTGAAACATCATTACATGAAAGAGGAGATGTTCAGAGTTGTTTGAACAAGTTACAAGCAAAAGGAATGCTTTATGAAAAAGAAAATGCACTTTGGTTCAAATCATCCTTATATGGAGATGATGAAGACCGAGTAATAAAGAAAACAGATGGTTCGTATACATATTTAACTGCAGATATTGCATATCATTATGATAAATTAAGGCGAGGTTTTTCAAAAATTATCAATATTTGGGGAGCGGATCATCACGGATACATTCCAAGAATGCGTGCTGCAATAGAATCTTTCGGTTATCCTGCCGATGTGTTGGTTGTATTATTGGGTCAGTTAGTCAATTTGTCAATGAATGGAGAACAGGTTCGGATGGGCAAGAGGACTAAAATGGTTACACTGAGAGATTTAATTGAAGAAGTGGGAATTGATGCAACGAGATATTGGATGATTATGAGGGATATAGATAACACGTTGGAATTTGATATTGATTTAGCAAAATCCAAATCAGATGAAAATCCTGTATTTTATGTACAATATGCTCATGCACGGGCATGTTCAATAATGAGGAATGCAGTAACGGAAAGACAAGACACAATTAATAAAGTGACTTTACCAAAAATCTTTGAAAAATCCGAGCTGGAATCATACCTAAACAATATATCACAAAATAGTTTAGATATTTTATGGAAAGATGAACAAGAAGCAATTGAGTTCAGGACAATTATACGCAAATTGTCCGAGTATAAGGAAGTAATATTAACATCAGCAAAGAAATATTCTCCATATTTAATAACAAATTATTTAAAAGAACTTGCAGCAGTATTTCATAAATTTTATGCACAAACGAGAATTTTATCCGAAGACAAAGAGCTGACGAAAGCAAAATTGGCGATAATTAAATCAGTGATATATATAATAAAATCAGGTTTAGAAATAATAGGAGTAAATGCACCTGAAAAAATGTAACTTTTTTGCCAGAGTTAAATATATTTGTTAAAATTCAAGTTGAAAGAGAAAAAGAGAAAGAAATGACAATAAAAGATTGGTTTAATAAAAGAAAAGAATTACAGATAGCACATAGAGAGTTAGAAGAAGCTCAAATAGATGACAGTATTGGTAAATTGTGGGTAAAATGTTATAACTGCAATGCAAATTTAATAAAAAAAGATGTAGAAGATAATATGTATGTATGTCCGCAATGTAATTACCATTTTAGGATAAATTCGGAGAAGAGAATAGAGCAGCTGTTTGATAAGAATACATTTAAAGAGATGTTTGATGATGTATTGCCTGCTGATCCGTTGGAATTTGTGGATACGGAGTCATATAAAACACGGTTGGAAAATGCAAAAGAAAAAACGAAACTGAACGAAGCCGTGAAATGCGGAAGCGGAGAAATAGATGGTATTCCGGTTGTTGCAGCGATAATGGATTTTGAGTATATGGGCGGTTCAATGGGAAGTGTAGTAGGCGAAAAGATTACACTTGCAATGGAATATGCGTTAAAGAAGAGGTTGCCGATGATAGCGGTTACGGCATCCGGAGGAGCCAGAATGCAGGAAAGTGCATTAAGTCTTATGCAGATGGCAAAGACGAGTTGTGCAGTAGCAAGGTTGAATGAAGCGGGTATATTATATATAACAATTTTGACAGAACCCACGTTTGGCGGAGTAACGGCAAGTTTTGCGACATTAGGAGATGTTATTATTGCAGAGCAGGGAGCAAGAATCGGATTTGCCGGAAGGCGAGTTATTGAACAAACAATAAAACAAAATTTGCCCTCAGATTTTCAAACTGCCGAATATCTTATGAAATACGGACAGATTGATATTCTTTCTTCGAGGAAAGAATTGAAAGCAACAGTTTTTAAAATTTAAAAA
>CANQLA010000104.1 GCA_947624605.1 Candidatus Gastranaerophilales bacterium
ACATTATTAAGCCCCTGCATAATGTCCTCTATCGGGGTGTTATAATCCCACATGTGATAGATATATAAATCAATATAATCCATTCCTAAATTTTTAAGGCTTTTATTTAAGTAGTTTTCAATATGTTTTTGCCCTGATACGTTGTTTGCAATTTCGTCAGGGGTACGAGGAGTAAACTTTGTCGCTATTACATAATCATCTCTTTTTGCAAAATCTTTTAAGGCTCTGCCTACATATTGCTCGCTTGTTCCACCTTGATAAACTATTGCTGTATCAAAAAAATTAATTCCTTTTTCTAACCCTGCTTTTATAATCTCTCTTGTAGTATTTTCATCAACTGTCCAGGAATGCTGACCGTTTGAGCTATCGCCAAAACCCATACAACCCATACATACTCTTGATACTTTTAAATCTGATTTCCCTAAATTAGTGTATTTCATTTTTACCTCATCATTTTAAAAGCTGCTTTATACAATTATATGTTATTTCATATATATTCTGGTACTTAAATCCGACATCTGCTGTTTTCATAGCTTCTTTCTGTTTATCATTTACCTTTGTATAAGGGTATATCCCGTAAATAAACGGGAATAAAGAATACAGAAAATTTTGTCTGTCAGCTTCGTTCATCTCTGTACAAAATTTTTTAAGTAATTTATCTACTGTTTTCATAGAATTACCAAATGCTGTTTTAAATTCCGTTAATATCTCCAATCTGCTGTTCGCTTCCATATCAAAATGATTCATACACATAAGTCTTAGCATTGACTCTCTCTTCTCTAAAGTCTTTGCAATTAAATCGGCTATTTTATCTTTTGATAAGGTTTTATTATTTTGAATTATTTCTTCTAAATCTTTTGTCCAACTTTCATACTGCTTTTTATTCAGCATTAAAAAAATTTCTTCTTTTGTTTCAAAATAATTATATATTGATGTCCTTTTAAATGTCGTTAAGTCTGCAATATCTTTTAATATTATATCTTTAAAATTTTTTGTTTGATAAAGTTCTTCCGCTGCATTTAATATTTCATCCTGTCTTGATTTTATCAGTTCAATTGATCCTTTGGGCATATTCTTTCCTTTAAACTGCATATTGACATCGTGTCATAATTAATATATCATTATATTGACATAGTGTCAACAAAATAAATTAAGGAGAAAATTATGTTAGGAAATTTTAATTATGTTAATCCGACAAAATTATACTTTGGAGATGACTCTTTGAAATATTTAAATGAAGAACTTCCGAAATACGGTAAAAACATTCAGTTGATATACGGAGGCGGCTCTATCAAAAAGAACGGAATTTATGATAAAGTTGTAGAAATATTAAAAGCTAACGGTAAAAATATTATTGAAGACAGCGGAGTTATGCCGAATCCTACTGTTGAAAAGCTTTACGAAGGTGTCCGTATTGCAAGAGAAAACAATGTGGATTTGCTGCTGGCAGTTGGCGGAGGTTCTTGTTGTGATTATGCTAAAGCTGTTTCCGTTTCCGTTCATTGCAATGATGATCCCTGGCAGAAATATTTCATTCGTTTTGAAGAACCTGATTGTAAAATTGTTCCTGTAGGATGTGTTTTAACAATGGTTGGAACAGGTTCTGAGATGAACGGCGGATCTGTTATATCCAATCATAAAGAAAAATTAAAAATCGGGCATGTTTTTAATGAAGACGTTATGCCGAAGTTTTCTGTTTTGAATCCCAAATTTACATTTACATTACCCAAAAAACAAATGGTTGCAGGATTTTACGATATATTTAACCATATTTGCGAACAATATTTTTCAGGAGAAGATGACAACACAAGTGATTATATTGCAGAAGGCTTGATGAAATCACTTATTCATTCATCATTGATAGCAATAGATAATCCTGAAGATTATGAAGCACGTTCAAACATTATGTGGACTGCAACATGGGCTTTGAACACTTTAATTGCCAAAGGAAAAACAACAGACTGGATGGTTCACATGTTAGGTCAAGCCGTAGGGGCATATACGGATGCAACCCATGGCATGACACTTGCTGCTGTATCTTTACCTTATTATAGACATATAATGCCTTACGGACTTAAAAAATTCACCCGTTTTGCTACAGAAGTATGGAGTATAAATCCTGACAACAAAACAGATGAAGAAGTTGCAAATGAAGGATTAGAAAAATTAGAAGAATGGATGAAAAAAATCGGTCTTACCATGAATATAACAGACCTTGGTGCAACATCTGAAATGTTAGACGGTATGGTTGAAGCAACATTTATCTTAGATGGAGGATATAAAGTCTTAACTAAAGATGAAATTAAAAATATATTAAAGGAAAGTTTATAATTAAAGCAAGGGTTATTATGTTAAAAAAAATATTAATAATTAGTTTAATACTGTTATTTTCAATAAACTTGACAGTGAATGCAAAGGAGAACAAAATGACAAGGAGTGATACAGCGAATAAAAATTTGAAAACACTTTTTAATATAAGCCTTGAAAATAATAAAGGTACAGATAAAGATTTTATGGATATTTTACAGAAATATATATTTGGCGAAGTATTTGAAATTGGAAATATTGATATCAAAACAAGAGAACTTTTAACAGTTACAACACTTGCTACTATGCAGACACTTCCGCAATTAAAAGCCCATATAAATGGAGCGTTAAATGCAGGAAATACCCCGATTGAAATTAGAGAAGCAATATATCAATGTGCACCGTTTATCGGTTTTCCAAAAACACTTAACGCAATATCTGTTTTTAATGAAACTATAAAAGAACGAAACTTGGAAAATGAATTAAAATCAACTGCAACAGCTGGTGAATCAGATAGATTTAAAAAAGGATATGAAATACAAAATCCTATTTATGGAAATGAAATAAAAGAGAATTTTAAAAATCTGCCTGATAATATGGGTGATGATGTTGCAAGATTTCTAACAGAAGTATGTTTTGGAGATTTTTATACAAGAGAAGGTCTTGATATTAGGACAAGAGAACTTTTAACCATTGCTATATTAACAACAACCGGAAATACAACCACATTAAAAAGCCATATAAAAGGAAACTTAAAAATAGGAAATGATATTTCAACAATAACGGCATCAATTATTCAAATTATGCCATATATCGGGTTTCCAAATGCTTTTGGTGCGTTAAATGAGGTTAAAGAAATTATGAGGGAAGAAAAAATAAAATGAAAAAATTTCTCTTTTTACTATTAATACTATTATTTATAAAACCTGTATATGCTTTTAATATTGAAAGGACTGATAAAATGCAGACTAAAGAAGAATATCAAAAAACAATAATGTTTCCGATAGGAAATAAAAATGATGCGTATTCAAAATATTTTATCGGACAAAGTTATATTGCTCCCATTTCAACCGAACAAGTTAAAATGTATAATGTTACTTTTGAACCAAGATGCAGGAACAATTGGCATATACATAAAGCCGAATCGGGAGGAGGACAGATATTAATTGCAATCGGAGGCAGAGGTTATTATCAGGAATGGGGGAAAAAGCCGATTGAAATGAAACCGGGGGATGTTGTCAACATACCGGCAAATGTAAAACATTGGCATGGAGCCGCAGCTGACAGTTGGTTTTCGCATATTGCAGTTGAAGTAGAAGGAACCAAAACAGATAATGTGTGGTTAGAACCTGTAACAGATGATGAGTACAACAATATAATGATAAATAAGTAAAATTTATAATGAAAAAAATCAGATAAGATGATTTTGTGATGAAAAAATAAAAGCCAGTAGATATTTCTAATAATTATTACGAAAAAGTAGTGTGCATTATAATGCAAGCTATCACTAAAATAAGAAAATGTGAGGTATGGAAGGTAATGAAATGGCATTTAATCTGAACAGCGTTGTACCCTGGGGCAGGAACATGGAAGAATATAAACTGATGTTTCACTTGAATGAAAGTGACTTGTCAAAAAGATTGCAGGATTTGGAGACGGCCCAGCGAGTTTTAACTATGAGATGACAGAAAGGAACGGCAATGTAATTTCGTTTGACCTTATCTATCAGTTTTCCAAGACGGATATAGAAAAACGAATTGAAGAAGTCAGAGTTATCGTTATGCAGCAAATGCGTGAGAATATGGATAACTATGTGTGGACGAACATCAAGGATTTAGATGAGCTTGAATTTACCCGTATGTCTGCTATGAAAAAATTCTTATCTGATTACGAAAAAGGAAAAGCAGAGGGACGTTATGTTTTCCATGAATTACCGAATAGGTTGCTTTATGAAGATAATTATTTTGACATAGGATTAAGCTCACATTTTTTGCTGATGTACACTTCATTAGGATATGATTTTCATATTGCTTCCATAACTGAAATGCTTCGTGTATGTAAAGAAATCAGGATTTTTCCAATCGTGGACTTAGACGCTAATAAAACAGATTTAACTGTAAAGGTTATGGACTATTTCAAAAAGGACTATAACGTTGAGAGTGTAAAAACTGACTATGAGTTTCAAAAGGGAGAAAACAAACTTTTGATTATCAAAAAAATTGTATAATTCTGATTTTATAACAGTGGTAGAGTGCATTATAATGCACTCTACTTACTAATAACTTGTCAATTTATTATTTAGTTTTTATAATAATTTTTAGCTGTAACAGATTAATATGAAGTTTGACATATATTTTATAAAGTGATAACTTGATATTGTTTACTTAATGTCAATATTTCGGTGTTTTGATGATTAAAAAATTTGTTATTAGTTTTTTATTTTTTTTTGCTGCACTTTTATTTTGTCTTATTATTTCCGAATTATTAATTAGAAACCATTATTTAAAAATTTATAAACCTATGTTTGAAGTTATAAATAAACAAGTTTCTGATGCAAACGGAATTGATTTTAGAGGATTTAACACAGATAATTTTTATACAAAATTACGATTGTGGGATGATGTAATTAAAAAAACTGATATTCCAACGATAGCTGTGGGGGGGGTAGACAAATATACAAAAAAAGCTCCTGTTGTTATTTTTGGTTGTTCTTTTGCTGCCGGTGATAATATACCTTTTACGGAATCTTTCCAATACATATTGTCAGAATATACTCATAGAAAAACATATAATTTTGCCATAGGCGGTACAGGTGTTCAGCATATTTATTGGTATTTAACTCATCGAGATTATACTGATTATATTACAAATCCGGATTATGTTGTATACATTTATATTAATGATCATATCAAGAGAATGTATCGTTATTTCTTTTGGAATGTTTTTGATACTACTGAAAATTTACGTTATAAAAAAGTAAAAGATAACCTTGAAAGGGTTGTTCCTTTTCTTAAACCTTTATATAGTTTATATACAGTTAAAGCAATACAAGATTTAATAGTTGATATAAAAATAAAAAATACACAAAAATGTTTCAATGATTTTAAATTTATTATTAAAGAAGAGTATAAAATAATTAAATTAATTTGGCCAAATACGAAATTTGTCATATTACAATATGATTATTTATTACCTGTATTTGATAAAGATTACATTTATAGTTGCGATTGGTCAGAACTTGAAAAAGAAGGAATAATTATAATCAATACAAATGATTTAGTTCATCATAATTTTTCAGATGCAAAATATCGAGTATCTGACGGATTTCATCCTTCCGGAGAGGCATGGAAGGAAGTTGCTCCTGCATTTGCAGACAAATTAAAAATGTAATAATCAATAGAAATATCTTGCTTACTAACTTAAAATAATTACGAGCAAGCGAACAGTAATGTCGTTTATCGCGAGCGAAGCGATAAAAAATAATACCGCATTAACGAAGCAGGTAGGGTGGCAAAAAGAGCAAGTGAGCAGAGTGCTGAAGACGGAAACGAGGAGTTTTCGTCTGTAGCACGTTTCGTGCGAACGCAGCGAAGAAACGTTTGCACCAAAACTATGACAAAAATTTCAAAATGTTTCTTTTTATCAGTATGCAGGCTGGGTTTTAACCCAACCTACAGACTACAAACTTTTGATATGATAATTTTTATAACATTTACAGTCGGGATACGGGCATTTACCGCCTTTTAGGTTCAGTATTTCAGGTGTTATAAACTCAACATCAAAATTATGTATCTCACTTAACTTCTTTACACGGTCATAATAAACAAACTCTTTTTTAGAATCTTCAAGAATTAAAACTACTTTACCTCTTTTACCTGTTTTTAAAGCATAATACTCTGCCTGCCCAACAGATTCTGCCCACTTGTTTGCAAAATCAAATTCAACTGCATATCTGTTAGTTAAACAGTCAACACGTGTTTTATCAGTATTTTCATATTCTTCAATGCCTCCTATTGCTTGACAATATGCATGTTGATAACTTGACTCGTTATGAGAATGAAAGACATATTTACACCTATCATATCTATGTTCGAATATTTCAGCATTTACTGTGATACTTGATATTATAAGAAAAAATAAAATTATATTCTTTTTCATAGTCTATATTTACCATAAACATACCTAATTATATAGTGTTGTTTTTTGTAAATATTGGTTAAATTTAAAAGTATTATGGATAAGGAATTTTCAAAACTATTTGGTGCACGAGTCAGATATTTTCGTAACCTTGCCCGTTTAAGCCAAGAGCAATTGGCTGAGAAATTAGACTGTGAACCAACAACCATAGGATACATTGAAACGGGCAAGAATAATATCAGTTTTGCAAAAATATCAAAACTTGCAAAAGCTCTTGGTGTTGAAGCATATCAGCTATTTATTTTTGACAGAAATGTACCAGAGGCAGATATTGTACAAGAAATTGTAAAATTATCTGAAACGATGACTACTACACAATTAGGTATCTTGCATAAGTTTATTTTATCTGCTTCAAATATGAATAATAAAAAAGAATAAACAATCTCGTTATGAGCCTGCACCAAACGTGTTGATAACTTGTTTCATAGTGTGCGTGTTTTACATATTTAAAACCGTTATTCGTCTTTCCGTATTCAACTGTAAAAATCGGTATCGTACTAACGGTAATCATTAAACTTAAAAATAAAATTATTATTTTCATTTCCACCTTTTTAATTACCATTATTAATTTTACCTATGTCAAATACGGATATATTGATTAGGTCGCTCCATTAATCTAACTAACTGAATTTACCATTAAAATTTAAAGCAGGTAGGGTGGCAAAAAGAGCAAGTGAGCAGAGTGCTGAAGACGGAAACGAGGAGTTTTCGTCTGTAGCACGTTTCGTGCGAACGCAGCGAAGAAGCGTTTGCACCAAAACTATGACAAAAATTTCAAAATGTTTCTTTTTATCAGTATGCAGGCTGGGTTTTAACCCAACAATAACAAATAAAGAAAAGAAGAAGGAAGTTGCATAGGAATAAATGAATTATCGTAAGAGCATTTATAAAAAAC
>CANQLA010000105.1 GCA_947624605.1 Candidatus Gastranaerophilales bacterium
CAAGTGTTTTTAGATTTGATACAAAAGTTAATTCGGTTGCTATTATTGGCGGCGGTAATGTCGGTTTGCTGCTTGCCGAAACTTTGGAACAAGCTGATATTTATTGTAAAATTTTTGAAAAAGATATTAAAAGATGTGAATATATTTCCGAAATTCTTGAAAAATCTCTCGTTATTAACGGTGACGGTACTGATATTCAACTTCTCAAAAATGAAGAAATTGATGATTCGGATGTTTTGGTTAGTGTTACGGATAATGATGAGAAAAATTTATTATGCTCTCTTTTAGCTAAACAATCCGGAGTAAAAAAGGTTATTTCCAGAGTTTCTAAAGGTACAAACGTTTCACTTTTTGAAAAAGTCGGTATTGATGTTGCTGTTTCTCCTAACGATGCCGCTATGCATGAAATTTACAATCACCTTATTGTTCCTGATATTTCTATACTTGCTACTGTTGAAAGAGGTCAGGGTGAAGTTATTGAGATTGTTACAGATGAAAATTTCATTTCAAGAAAAGTTATGGATTTGAAATTTCCTAAAAGAGCTATTATTGGTGTTATTGAAAGAAATAAATCCATGATTATTCCAAAAGGTGATACTCAAGTTTTCGCAGGTGATAAACTGATTATTTTTACAATGGAAGATTCTTCTTCCGCTATTAAAAAGTATCTTTTAAATTGTTAGGTGATGATTTATGAGGCTTCATTTTATTTCCGTTGCTATAAGTTTAATTCTAAAATATATGTCCGTTCTTATGTTGGTGCCTGTTGCGGTTTCTTTGTATTTTAAAGATTTTCACTCTTGTTTTGCTTTTTCAATTACAATTTTTATTAATTTTTTATTGGCTTTTTTACTTAACCCTAAAAGTATTCCTTCGGATTTGCTTAATGATTTAAAAAAATCTGAAGCTTTAGCTATTGTTTCTTCTTCCTGGATATGTATATCTTTAATAAGCATGATACCATATTTGTTTTACGGTATGTCACCAATTAATGCTTTGTTTGAATCTGTTTCGGGAATTACTACTACCGGTGCAACAATTTTAACGGATTTTTCTTTATATCCTAAAACTATGTTCTTTTGGCGTTCATATTCTCAGTGGCTTGGCGGTATGGGAATTATTGTTTTATTTATTGCTGTTCTGCCTCAATTTGCAATTGCAGGCAGACAAATGTTTTCTGCCGAATCTCCGGGCCCGACTGACGGTAAATTTACTCCAAGAATTAAATCTTCTGCTGCTGTTTTATGGAATATGTATATTATTATGACTATTGTTATGTTAGTTATTATTAAATTTCTTGGAATGCCTCTTTTTGATGCAGTTTGTACTTCTCTTTCCGCTGTGTCTTGCGGCGGGTTTTCTCCTATGCCGGGCAGTATTACTGATTACAACTCTTCTTTATTTAATTGGGTTATTATCTTTTTTATGTTTATTTCCGGTACCGGCTATTCTTTACTTTATAAAGCTTTTATACAAAAAAGAAAACTGTCTGTTCTTCTTAAAAATGATGAACTTTTGGTTTACATTGCCATTGTTTTATTTTCTTCGGTAATTATAGGTTCAATTTTATATTTTTGCAGAACTTATGACTTGTACACCGCTGTAGAAGAAAGTTTGTTTCAAGTAATTTCCATTATTACTACTACCGGCTTTGCTACGGTTGATTATACAAAATGGCCGTTTGCCGCTCAGCTGGTTTTAATGCTCTTATTGTTTACCGGTGCTTGTGCCGGTTCCGCTTCCGGCGGTTTAAAAATTATTAGAGTTGTTTTTGTTTATAAATATATTAAACGTGAACTTTTTAAAATTCTGCATCCCAATGCTATTATTCCCGTCAGAATTAATAACTCCCCTATACCTAACGAAATTATGGCTCAGATGATTTCTTTCGTTATATTTTATTTTGTAATTTTCGCAATAACCGCTTTTATTATTACTCTCGCTGAAAAAAATACCACTATAGGTTTTACTGCAGCAATTGCTGCTATTGGCAATACCGGCCCTGCTTTTTCATCAATCGGTCCTATGGGAAATTTTGATTCTTTATCTTCTTTTACTAAGCTTATTTGTATTTTTAATATGTTAATCGGCAGACTTGAATTAATACCTTTTCTTGCCATGCTCCATCCTGATTTTTATAATATAAAAAAGAATTGAAGGTTATATATGGATTTTAAAACTTTTAATGCAAAAAAATTATGCGGTGAAATAATTATTCCTCCTGATAAATCAATAAGTCATAGAGCTGCAATGTTCGCCGCTCTCTCTAACGGTAAGCTCAACATTAAAAATTTTTCTAAAGGAGCTGATTGCCATTCTACATTAAACATCTTAAAACAATTAGGCTGCATTGTTGATTTTAAAGATGATATGAATTTTTCTATTGATTCAAGAAATGCTCTTACGGCTCCTAATACTAATCTCGATTGCGGAAACTCAGGTACTACAATGCGTTTGATGTCTGGTATTCTTGCAGGTCAAAATTTTAATTCTACCCTCTTTGGTGATGTCAGCCTTAGCAATAGACCTATGAAAAGAATTATTGAACCTCTTTCTTTAATGGGGGCTGTTTTTTTACATAACAATTTTAAAGCTCCTTTGACTATTAAAGGTTCTCGTCTTCACGCAATTACTTACAATTCTCCTCTCGCTTCCGCACAGGTTAAATCTGCTGTCCTTTTAGCCGGTTTATTCGCAGATGGAGATACTACCGTAAATGAGCCTTTTCAATCAAGAAATCATACCGAATTAATGCTGAAATATATGGGCGCTGATATTGTTTCTAATTCTCCTGCTTCTACTACAATCAGAAAGTCTAAAATTCAACCTGAAAATATTGAAATTTGCGGTGATATTTCTTCTGCCGCTTTTTTTGCTGTCGCTGCCGCAATTGTCCCTGACTCTGATGTTATTATTAGAAATGTCGGTATAAATCATACTCGCTCCGGTATTATTGATGTTTTAAAACGTATGAATGCTGATATAAATGTTTTTAATTGCAGAAATGTTTCCGGTGAAATTGTTGCTGATATCCATGTTCGATATTCTGACTTAATTGCAACAACTATTCAAGGTGAAGATATTCCGAGATTAATTGATGAAATTCCTGTTATTGCTGTACTTGCAACCCAGGCTGACGGGTCTACCGTAATTAAAGATGCTTCCGATTTGAGAAATAAAGAATCTGACAGAATTTCTACAATTGTTGATCAATTAAAAAAAATCGGTGCTGATATCGATGAATTGCCTGATGGCATGATTATTAACGGCCCTTCTAAATTGAAAGGCAATATTATTATAAATTGCTTTCATGACCATAGAACCGCTATGAGCTTTTTTGTCGCAGGTTTAATCGCTGAAAATCCTATGCTGATTAAAGAATTTCATTGGGTTAATACTTCTTTCCCGGAATTTGAACAGTTAATGTATTCCCTTATAAAATAATTCCTTTTTAAACTGCAAAAAGATTATAAATTTTTTCTTCAATATCTATATTTTTTATTTCTTGATTTTCTGTATTTAATTCTTTGGCTTTACCATAATATTTTGCAGCTTGGATTTTATTATCTTCCGTTTCATATGCTCTTGCTGCATTATAGTATGCCATTGTGTATTCTTTATCTATTTCAATTGCTGTTTTAAAATATATTTTTGCTTCCGTTATATTTTTCTTATTATCTAAATATACTGCACCTAAATTATTATATGCAGGTGCATATTCAGGATTGCATTCGATTGCTTTTTTAAATCCTATTATAGCTTCTTCTATATATCCCTTTTGCCACAGTGCAACGGCTAATTTATTATATGCAGTTTCATTATTTTGGTTTAATGTCAGTGACTTTGCATAATTTTCTACAGCTTTATCATAATCTTCCATTTCAAAGTATAAATCTCCTAATGAATAATATGTTTCTGAACAATTTGGATATAGCGATATTGACTGATTGTACATTCTTATTGCTTTTTCATAATTCTTCTTTATATCAGAATATATTAATGCTGCTGCTCTGCATACTGTAGCTGTCCACCCAGGCTCGGGATTAAGATTAATTGCTATTAAATAATGATCTTCCGCTTCATCATATTGTCCCGCCGAAAATAACGCAAAACCCAGTGCATTGTGAAAATATGCGTTCGTTGTGTCTGTTTCTACCGAAAGTTTAAACGCATTTACAGCGTTTATATTATCTTGTTTTTTTAAGTATAAATGTCCTAATTCATAATATATATACTCTTTTTCTCCTTCTGTTTCCAATGCCTTGACATACGTTTCTATCGCTTCATCTGTCTTATCTTCATAATACGTTTGTAATATTGTCGCTTTTTTTAACAATGATTCTCTGTCATTGGGTTTGACTCTTAATACATAGTCATACGAATTTAATGCTTCTCTTATCTGCTCATATTCAATGTCTATATCTCCTATGAGCTTCTCAAATATTTCTGCTCTTCCTGTCTTTTTACACGCAACTTTGTATGTGTTTAAGGCTTTTTTGCCTAAACCTAAAAATTTATATATGCTTCCGACAGTTAAGTACTTGCCTACTTCAAAATTTTCTTTCGCTTTGCTTAATTCCATTCTTATATATGAATAATCTAAAAATCCTGTTAATATTCCTGTTATTAGATAATATGCAGATTTTGCAATTATTGGTATTGATATTTCTTTGTTTACAATCTTTTCAAAATTTATAAGTCCAAGATTTAATCTCGCTCTTGATGATGAAAACGGATAATTTTTTATTGCCGTTTTAAATTCCTGCTCTGCTTCTTTGTTCCTTCCGGCAAGCTTTAAAAAATATCCGGTGTACATTCTCGCATTTATATTTTCAGGCGACATTGTTAGTGCTAATTTGCATTTTTCTATTGCCGTTGTTAAGCTAATCTGACCGTTTTCCCATAATAATAACGCTAATCTGTAATAACTCTCCGGTATATTTGGATTGCTTGATAACGCTTTTGTATATAATTCAATCGCTTTATCCAAATCTTTTTTATTGTTTTTTATTAACCATCGTTCATGTGCTTCTCTGGCAAATTCTAACGTTAATTCGGCTTCTTTCATCTTTCCTCATATTTTATCCTTGTACTTTGCTATTTATATCAATTTTCTTAAGTTTATGACACCTGTATTTATATGATTTATTCGCTTTCTTATATGAGTAATTTCATATTTTTTGACTTTTTAATTTTTGACTTGAAAAATTTATGCTTTTTATATAAAAATTATTATGTGTGTGTTCATCCGTGATTTATTTCACGCCATTTTTTTAATTCAAACTTTTGGCTTTATTCGGATTTTATATTTATATTTACACCTGTACTCTATTGTGATTAAATTAAAAATTTAAAGAGTATCTACTTTTTGTAACATAACTTAACAATAGGCAAAAATCAGGCAATTTCATGATTTTGAAATACTTTATAAAAGTACGAAGATAAGAAGAGAGGATTTGAAAATGGCATTACTTAGTCTAACAAGAAATAATATGGCAAATGAAACAAAACTTCAAAATTTACAAAATAATGTAAATACGGTAATGAATAATGTTTCAAGAAATACCATTACAAATCCGAATAATGAACTTGAAAGAAATCCTGAAAATGATACTGTTGAAATAAATGCAAATGATGCAACTAAAGACCTTGCAAAAAAAGCATTAAAAGGTTCAGCAGCACTTTATTTGGCAGGATTTGCATTTGGTTTTGCTCCGGGATTGTTTATGCTTGCAGCAGGTGCATTCCTCTTCTCAAATAAAGGCGAATCTTTCAGAGATAAACTCGCAAATGAAATTGCAAGTGATGTTAATGCTCTGAAAAAGTTTACAGAATTGCAAAATGCAAAAAATCAACCTGTTCAACAAGCTCAGGAAAATGTTCAACCTGTAGCTCAAAATGATGTTCAATCTGTTTCTAATACAGAAAATCAACCTCAAAATAAAATTTCAACTGTTCAGCAATCAGAAAAAAATGAACAAACAAAAAATAATATCGAACAATCAAATACTGCAGCTACTAACCCTATTAATCAAGAAAAAGTTGATGATAAGCAAAAATGTAAAATGGCATTAAAAGTTTTACAGAATTTAACTTCTCAAAAAGCTAACGCTGAAAGAAATCATTCAAGCCAAGCAAATATAGATAAAATTCAAAGTGAAATTAATAAGCTTAATGCTCATATTAAAGACAATTTTGCTCCTGCAACAATCAGAAGTGCAAAAGCTATATTAAATTTTGAGGCTCAAAGACTTGAAAGATCTTATGAAACTCTTATCAAAGGTTAATTAAAAATTTCTCTCTATCTCTCTCTAAAAAAAATATTGTGTGTGTTCAGCCGTGGTATATATCACGGCATTTTTTTGTTAAATTCTTTGAATAATTTTATACAAATAAAGAAATAGTATAAAATAAACTTATGAAAAAGATACTTTATACATTTTTATTTTTTATATTTATTATACTACCTTGCAATGGAATAGAAGCAGATGATTCGGTTGATGAAATTATAAAACACAAATTCAATGCAGAAGGTTCTGTTTTGCCAAAGCTTCCAAATACTTCCCCAAAATCAGTAGAATCAATGAATTTTTTAGATAATAATTCATCAACAAATATTAAAAAAGAAAGCGAAATAAAAACCGAAAAACCTGATAATACTGTTTTAACACAGCCATACAGCACTCCTGCATCCAATTATTCAAATATTCCGAAAGTTCCGCAAAAAAATAACTTAAAATCAATAAAAATAAGCAAAGGCAAAAAAGTTCAAGTTAAATTTAATACGGCTGTATCAGATAGAACCGCTAAGGGTGCGAGAGTTGCTTTTGTATCTCAAGTTCCTCTTATGGTAAAAAATTTAACACTGCCGACAGGTACAATTTTTTACGGAACGGTAGTTAATTCTCATAGTCCGCAAATACTTGGAAATGGTGGTTTGCTATCAATTAAAATCGACTATGTTGTATTTTCCGGAAGAACTTTTTATTGTGAAGGTAATATAATTGCCTTAAATCACAAGTGTGTTTTATTTAATAATATAAAAGGAAATAACGGTTATTTTAAAGGAATTGCAAAAACAACCAAATGTGCGAGAACTTTTTATTTAAAATCTTTAAAAATTTCCAAAAAACTTGCTAATGGACCCGGAATCATAATTACACCTATTACGTATCTTCCCGGTGCAATTTTTTTAATTTGTGACTGTACTGTTGCTCCTTTTATTTCAATATTTCATAAAGGAGACAGAGTATATGTTTCAAAAGGTACTTCTGCCGTAATTAAACTAACTTC
>CANQLA010000106.1 GCA_947624605.1 Candidatus Gastranaerophilales bacterium
TCAAATCAAGATTATGGGTATTTTTCCAGTAATACCTTATTGCTTCTCTTAGTGCTGTCAATTCATAACTTCTGTTTTCATTAAAATCATAAGTCCATATCTGTGTTTTCCAAGGACCTTGATCTATAGAACCTATTTTTTCTTTTACGGCAACTATTTGACCATCTTCTGACCAGTCAAGTATTGTAAATGTTTTTTTTTCATATTGAGCAAATCTGTCTGTCCCGGTTTTTAATAAAGGAACCCTATCTGCCTCTATCGTATGCATACCGCTTAAAGCATCCAGGGCAGATGTTCTTTTGGGAACATTAATAACAAATAATTCAGATGCAATTTGTCCTGCAACGGGGTATGAATATACAACAGAATAGACCATTCTCTTTTTATTTGGAGATAATACCGCAATTGTTGCAATCTGTCTTTTTGTCATCAATTGTCTTAAATCCAATTCCCTTGAACCGGGAGGTGAATTATATTTAATTATCCGTAAATCAGGATTTGGAAGATTTACTAATTTATCATCTTTGGGATAAGAAGGTTTTGGTATTTTCATATCCTGACGCTTAATATCTTTGGACATTTCAAGATATTGGTCAAATGTAACGGGCATTTTGTTATTTTTTTTAATTTCTGAGTATTTGTATTTTTTAATCTTTTTATTTTTTTTATAATTTGAAGGTTTTTTATCTGATTTTTTCGATACGTGCTTAAATTTTTTAACTGTATCATCGTCATTTTTTTCGGAATAAGAATTATTTAAAAGGATATCAGTCAAATCTTGTTGGTTATATTTTTCATCTTTTTGAATATCATCAGCAGAAGAAAGTTTTAAATCGAAACATATTCCATTTTGTTGTAAACAAATAAAAACAAGCAGCAGTATAATACTAACTGACTTTAAACGCATTATTACACAAGACCTTCCCGATATGCCAAAACAGTAGCCTTATGTTTATCGGCAACGTATAATTTTCCGAGAACATTATGAACATGAGCTCTCGCAGTTGAAAGACTGACTACCAATTTGTCTGCAATTTCCTGATTGTCTAATCCCTCGGCAATTAAACACAAAACTTCATACTCTCGCTTTGTAAGATTGTATTCTTTATATTTCAAAGAATTTTGAGTATCGTAATTTTTATTATCCTTAGGTTTTTGTTTTTGAATATTTGCAAGAACCAATTTTGCAATAGCAGGATCAAGCCAGGCAATCCCTTCTGAAACGGCTGTTATTGCCGAAATTAATTGTTTTTCACTTGCACCTTTCATTATATATCCGTCAGCTCCGGCACTTAGTGCCGAAAAAACATCCTCATCACAATCTCTTGATGTGTATATTAATACCTTAGATTGAATACCTTGTTCTTTTATCAACCTTGTTGCTTCAATACCGTCAAGAATCGGTAAGCCTATATCCATAAGTATTACATCAGCCAAAAGCTCTTTTGCCGCTTCAACACCTTTTTTGCCATCTGCCGCCTCTCCAACAACCTCAATATTTTCAGCCTTTTCCAAAACCATCTGTAATCCCAGACGGGTCATTGTATGATCTTCAACTAAAAGAACTTTAACTTTTGCCATATTTTACACCTTATTCTTTATGACTGCCGAATTTAACAATAAAAAGAAAAATTCACTTCCTTTATTTTGTATACTTTCCAGCCATATTTTTCCGCCATGTGCTTCTATAATCTGTTTCGATAAATATAAACCCAAACCTGTACTTACAGACCGTCTGGTTTTTGTTCCCTGGGAAAACCTGTTAAACATTTTACTTATATCAGAATTTGATATTCCTATTCCGTTATCTTTTACTGAAAACATGTAATCGTTACGGTTTAATGATGATTTCACCAAAACTTTTCCATTTTCTTCCGTGTAATTAACCGCATTTCCTATCAAATTCATCATTACTCTTCTAATTTCATTTCTATCAGCATAAATTTCCACGTCAAAAGTTTCGTTAAGTTCCTGTATTAATTCTATATTCTTTGATTTTGCAAGTGATTCAATCTCATTACAACATTGTATGACTAAATCATTGGGAGCAAAATAAGACTTTGTTAACGGTATTGTTCCGGATTCGTATTTGTATACCTCTAACAAAGCATTAACAAGTCCTAACATATCTTTATTACTTTGCGACATTGTTGTTAATAATAAATTTTGTTTATCTGTCAATTTACCTAACGAACCATCAATAAAAAACTTTAAAGTTTGAATTGCAGCGAGTAATGGTGTCTTTAAATCATGTGTTAATGTTGCTATAAAATCTTCTCTTAATCTTTGTGCTTCTTTCTGTGCGGAAACATCTCTGATTACGCATACAAAATAACCTCCCGAAGAAATATTTGCATAACTGATTTCAGTAGTTATCTTTACATCATTTACGGCGTTTTTTATTATTACATCATCTAACATTCCGGATAAATTAAAATTATTAAATTTGCTGACAAAACTGCTTCCGTCTTCAAAAAAGAATATCTCATCTAAAGATTTGTTTTTTATCATTTTTTCCGATAAACCAAACATCTTTTCTGCGGCAAAATTAACTGACTCTATTTTACAATCATTTGATATTAAAATTATTCCATCCGCACAATTTGAAATTATTGCGGATAATTTTGCATTTACTTCCGAAAGTTCTTCTGTTCTTGATTTGACCATTTCTTCCAAATTTGAAGAATATTTTTCAAGTTCTGAATTTGCTTTATTTAATTCAGCAATTTTTTCTTTTAATGAAAAAATCAAATTGCTCCGCTCAATTCCATTTTTTATATTTATAACGAGATCATCATTGTCCCAAGGTTTTTCTATGTATTTGTACAAACCTACTTCATTAATCGCACGAACGGCATTTTCTTTATCCGCATACCCAGTCAACAAAATCATACAAGTATCAGGATACATTTTTTTTGCCGTTTTCAAAAATTCAAGACCATTCATCTCAGGCATTACAAAATCGGAAATAATAACATCAGGTTTATTTGTTTTTAAAAATTCTACCGCTTCGGAAGGAATATTAAAAAAATTTGTATCTTTAAAACCTTCAAGACTTAATAAAGTCTTTAGTGTTGATGTAACAATTTTTTCATCATCCAAAACTAAAATTTTCCTTGATTTGTACATTTATATTCCTAAAAATTTAATAAAAATTTGTAATATATAACTAATTACACAATATAATAATGTATTTGTTGATTAAATACAAATATATTAAATATTGTGAAGTGTATTGTAAAGTAACACATACTTTGTTTTTTTGCACTGATAATTTGACTTTTGAAGGTACGTTCAAAATTTAAAATTTGTACATTTAAATTATAGCATTATTTTGGTAGATTTTTGAAGTGCATTCCTTAAAAAGGACAAGAGTTGCAAGACCTGATGATATTTTTGCATCTATTTCTGCTCTTTTAACTTTCATTTATTATTTCCTTTTAAAATTATAATTAAATATTTTTGTAATTTTCTTTGTTTTTTTACTTACTCTGCTTGAACAGCATCTCCTAAATTCTTAAGATGTGGATTATTTGGGCATAATTTGGCAAGAATTTCATCAATAGTACTGTTTCTGTGAACAAAATCAATAATAGATCTTTCTTTTGCACTGAGATTATAGTCATTTAAATATGAAACCAATCTTGATTTGGCATCTCCATAAATATTTAAATATTTATGGGTATATGCTTTATTTACAACAAGATATTGTGTACCAATCTCTGTTAATCGAGATTTTTTGTCAATATTAAGATCCATTATATTTTTTGTATGAGATCACTCATTATTAGTGAATCTGCATAAGTTACTAATACATAATCTTCTAAGTAATAATTATAAGTATGATTTTTAAAATAATCGTATGCTTCAGGTTCTTCTCTTTTTATATATTCTGTTTGTTTTACAAATAAATTCAATAAAGTTTCAAATTTTTCATTTTGAATTCTATTTTTATATCGAAAATTAAGATCTTTTTTGGAACGAGGTATAGAACAAATAATACCAGTATGATATTCATCCAAAGTAATAACTACCATATTATAACGACGAACTCTTAAATGTTCATCTTTTATCTTTAATGTCGCTAATTTTAAAATATGTTCATATACTTCATCATTAAATTGTTTGATTTTGTCATAAGTACGGTAACCAACAGTATGAGCATGAATTGTATGCATTTTATATGCCGTGTGGATTACAAATTTGTCATATTCTGTAAAACGAATAACAAACCACCAAATTTCACGTTCTCCATCATCTTCAGGAATATTTTTCAGACCTTGGTTATATAAAAAGTTTCTTATTATACAAAATGGGGATACTATTATATTGCTAAAATCATTTCCCCATCCGAAGAATTTATAAACAGGATAAATATACATAATATTTATAACAGCAGCAGACGACATGTATATTTTTGCTTTTGTATGAATTTTACTGTTTGAACATTGTTGCAGCCAAACACTTACAAATACCGAAATATTTATTACAATAATAAGTAATATTATATTAATTAATTTTGTTATTATAGATTTTTTGTTTTTGCATAGAAACTCTAAAAAGCCTTCTTCCTCTTTTATATCCTGGTTATTGATATGCTGATTTTTTTGAAAATTCTCACCTTGATTTTTATCAAAATGATTATCATTTTCTTTGTTCTTATCCGTCACTATTTTTTACTCCTAAATTGTTGTTTTAAAATATTATCACATTATCTATTCATGTGTCTATTAAAAACTCTTGAAATTGTTCTATTTTAATGCACAAAACCACTAATTCAAAATGCAAAAATTAAAATTATCCTGCAATATACGCAACATTTCTTTGACCGTAAAGTCTCTTGTTGAAATAGATTCTTCACTTCGTTCAAACAATGCCGTTTCTACTGTTGTTTCTTTAACAAAATCTACGTTACTTCGTTAATGCGGTATTACTTTTTTATCGTTTCGCTTGTCATTATTTTAAAATTTAACAATTAATATAATTTCGAGCATAATGTAGTCTGTAGGTTGGGTTAAAAATTAAATAACAGATTGATATTCTCTTTATATATTTTATTTTTATGATTTCTATTCAATAATTTTGTTTTATTAAGTTTTATTTTCTGACTTTGGATAAAATCCTGAAAAGCATAAGGATAATCGCTTCCGTATAAAAGATGAGAAGAATCCGTCATATTTAATAATCCGTATAATTGATTAGGGACTGCAAAACCTGCTAAGTCATAATAAAATTTATTCAGATAAATTTTTACATCACTTATTTTATTTTTGCTTTTACTTTGAGCCAGTTTTTGAAACCCCTCTAACCTATCTGAAAGTGAAGGCAAAAGTGAACCGCCATGCGGAATTATAAATTTAATATCGGAATACTTTTCAAGAGCTCCCGAATAAATCAAATTCAAAACTGCAATTGTTGTTTCGTTTAAATATAATGCCATAGCAGGCGGATATTCTTTTATGGCGCTATCTGGTGAATTTAAAGTTTGAACGGGATGTAAAACAACAATAGCTTTTCTTTTATTCAATTCTTCAAAAATCGATTCAAATTTTTTATCGCCCAAATATACCCCGTCAACACTTGTAGGGAGTTTTATACCAACTGCGTGAAGTTCATCATAAGCATAATTAATTTCTTTTATTGAATTTTCTATATCAGGCAAAGGCAGCGTTGCAAAAAGTTTAAATCTATCAGGGTATTTTGAAACAATAGCCGCTCCTTCATTATTAATTTTTCTAATGAGTTCAACCGTTTCTTTATTATTTCCCCAATATGGGTGAGGACTTGCAAGCGATATAAAAGCGGTTTTTATATTCATTTCATCCATAAATTTCAGTTGTTTTTCAACGCTCCAATCGGGTGTTGGCAAACCGTCAGATTCAATGCCTTTTGTGCCATGTTCTAAAAGAGCTTGTTTGTAACATTCGGGAACATAATGTTCGTGAATATCATATATTTCAATATTATGACCAAAAGCAAACGATTGAACTACTAAAATTAAAACTGAAACTATCAGAAAATTCTTTTTCATTATTATCCCTTTTTCTCTTTCAAAAATTTTGTTAAAGTTTTTCCGCCTATACCCCAGTTATCAACATCATTTTCTTTTATAAGTACATAAAAAAAATCTTCATCTACACCAAGCACTTCACTTGCAATCTTAGTAAATTCTGAGATTAATTTTTCTTTTTGTTCTTGTGTCGGTCTGACCACTTCTATTTGAATAATAGGCATATTCTTTCTCCTTTAATCTTTTAAATTACATATTGACATCATGTCATTATAATGATATATTAACTTTGACATTGTGTCAATATACAGACAAAAGGAATTTAAAATATGCTAAAAGTTGACATAAAGATATAATATCATAAATAATTGTTAGCGTGCATTATAATGAACGCTACTAACTTTGCCATATTTTAAATTTCTGTTTTGACCATGATTTGTCATTCTTTTATATGTCAAGTAATTCGACGACAGAAAATGTTACAATTCTTGTTTTAGTTCATCTAAAAATAAAAACAAAGGGAGATATTTCGGGCGTTGCCATCAATATGACAGGTGGATTCTTCGCTGACGCTCAGAATGACAACAAATGTCATACTGAGGACAATGGTGTTTTAAGTCCGAAGTATCTTATTAAAATAAATTCTTCACTTCGTTCAGAATGACAAAGCGATAAAAAAGTAATACCGCATTAACGAAGTAACGTAGATTTTGTTAAAGAAACAACAGCAGAAACGGCATTGTTTGAACGAAGTGAGTTTGCCGTTTTGAGGTTGATTTAAACAAAATAAGTTACGAAGTTACAGCGGGTGGTTTTGCGGTACTTTTGCCATCAAAAGTACCTAAAAAAATATTAATATTAAGTTTGTCAGGCACAGCCTGACCTACTACTACTGTTTATTGATATAGATTTTTCGCTGATGCTCAAAATAACAATAAATGTCATACTGAGGATAATAGTATTTTGAGTCCGAAGTATCTTATTAAAAAAGATTCTTCGCTAACACTCAGAATAACAGATGGTTTCTTCGGATTTTATTTCACTTCGCTCACAATAAACGTGCCTTCGCAAAAACCGCTGTCTTGGATTTTGTTCCACAAAAAGCAGTCGTTCTCTTCACTATCGTTGTCCTTCATTTTTCTTTTTGCTACTTCGGGACTTCGTTAGCTACGCTCACATTCACCCTGCACAAAATCCGCTCTCTTGGATTTTGCTTCACGAAAAGTCGTTACTCGTTTCACTGCGTTGCCACTCGTTTGACTTT
>CANQLA010000107.1 GCA_947624605.1 Candidatus Gastranaerophilales bacterium
GATTATCAATTCAGCCATAATATTGTTTTGTATATATACAATTATCAGACAATTATCAAATAAAAAATATGCTCTCTTATATGTTTTCGTTATTATGTTTGTTTTTACATTTAGAACAGGCACGGCAAATTCTTCCAGTTGGTTTTTCCCTTATTCTTATTCTCTGATTTATGCCTGTTCTTCGGTATTCATTGCTGTTTCTTTCTTCATTTCCTTTATCAGAACCGATAAAAGAAAATATTTATATCTGTCTTCATTATTTGCGGGATTGTCAATTGCATTTAAATGGGATTATTTATTATTTGTTATTGTAATTTTCTTCTCTCTTTTAAAAAAAAACTCTAAACTTTTGTTTTTTAAAATATTTGCCTTAATTTTATTACCTACCATTTTGAGTTTTCTATTATATTTTTTATCAGGTGGAAATATTGACTCTCTTATAGAATGGTTAAGATTTTTAATCAATTTTCAAAATAACGGTGTTTTATGCAGCTATACCGTTTTTAATGATATTATATTTACAGATATCAAGGAATCACTATTTAGATTTGTATTATATACGGGAATAATTTTCTTTACGGTATATTCATTTTTAATAAATTTAAAAATTAATAAGAATAAAATTATTCCGATTATTATAGTTATTTTATATATCCTCTATTTTAAAAAGCACGAAATTTTAACATTTATCGATAAATTTATCTGGGAAAATCTGTATTTTCATTCAAATTTGGTTTTTTTATCATATTTGGTATTTATTTTTGCTTTAGGGATTATATTTTTAAAAAAAACATATTCAATAAAAGAAAAATATTTTTTGTTACTGTATATGATTGCTTTTTGCTTATCAATAAGAGATTATATGGGATTATATACATCAAATATCGGAAATTTTGCAGGAGGAGTTTTTTATTTTTTGAGTTTCATGTACTTTTTTACGGAAGTTATTCCACAATATATTGCGGATAATAAAGTAAAGATTTTTTCAAAAAGTATAATCATAACTTTTCTGATTTTTGCAATTTCGTACGCTTGTAGAGAAAAACAAATGTTAAATGAATTATATATAAAAATAGAATATCCCAAAGGAACAATATATACGAGTGATTCATACGGAGGAGAAGCAATAATTGAAGCATTAAAATTCGCTGAAAGTAATATTAAAGGTAAAAAAACTTTAGTAACAATCAACGAGGGATGTATTATAAATTATTTTTTGGATATTCCTTCTGATTTATTATATTACTCTCTGAACTCGCATATTATCAAAACAATGGGAGAAGATAAAATACTGGATTATATCGAAAGTAAACAACCCGATTATATTTATATAATTCAAGAGCCGAAATATATCAATGCACATTGGGGTTTCGGCATAAAATACGGTTTTAAAATAAACAATTATATCAAAACGAAATATGAATTAATTAAAAGCGTTAATGATTTTGATGAAAATCTGACACATTTAAAAATATACAAAAAATTGCAGGAAGCCCTATAATAGTATTAAAGTTTTTTTAGAACAATATTAGTAACCGCATCTGAAACATCATAACAGGTATCAAGTGCACTTTCTATATCTTTATGGATATCTCTGAGTTTAATAACATTTAAAGCATCATATTGACCTGAGAAGAGCAAATCAAGGGCGAGATAATGTATTTCGTCGCCTCTGGTTTCTATTTCTTTCATTTTCAAATTTCTGTCAGTCATTTCGGAAACAGAAGCTGATTTTTTGAAATTATGCATAATATAGTCAAGTTCATCAGTGGCAGAAATAAGTATATTTGCTTGTAAAACCATATGTTCGGTCGCATGTTCAATCCTGTATACTCTAAAATTCATACATGCTTTAACAATTTTTTTTGTAATTCTGTTTAACATAGATGCTATATTTTGTATATCATCACGTTCAATTGGAGTAATATAAGATTGATTTAAAACTTTCAATGTTTTTTTTAAAATTTTATTACTTTTATGTTTATATTGTCTGGCAGTAACTAATAAATCTTCATTACAGCCTGATTTTAGAATTTGCAGAAATAGATTTGCAGTTTGTTTACAAGTTTGAGAACTTTCTTCAAAAAGGTCATAACAAATATCATTATTTGAAGAATTGAAAAAATGCATTAGCCAATTAAATTTTGTCATTATAAATTCCTTTCAACGAATTAAGCAAGTTTACGACGAATAAGTTCTTTTTTAATCTTATTCAAGCCGGATTGAATAATTCTGGAAATGCGAGATTGAGATAGATTATACTCTTGAGCCATTTCTCTTAATTTTTTTTCATCGTAAAATTTTGCTTCAATAAATTCTTTTTCACGTGGCGGAAGAAGTTTCATAGCCTCTTTAATAGCAAAGCTCATCTCTTTAAAAATAATTTGCTCTTCGGGACTTTCATGTTTATCCTTGATTTGTGTAGGATTTTCACCTTCAGCAAGTTCATCAACAGAGAGGATAGTTTTGTAAACAGCCGTTCTCAGAGCAGTAGGATCTTGATTAGCAAACATGTTATCTGATTGCTTATTTTTTAGGACATACCATTTATAACGACGTCTTACTTCATTTCTTACAGCCCATTTTACGGCAGTGGAGAGATAAGATTTATTATACTTATCCGGCGGAGCAGAAGAACACAATTTATGAATTACTTGAGTTGCAATATTAACGATTTCATCATAATCAGCTAAGTGTTGTGCTGACATTTTTTTATATTCGACTTTAGCTAAAGTTTCTATTAATTCTTTATAATCAGATATATTAAACTTTTTTACGGCATTTTCAGTATCAGGCACATTTACACCTCAATCTTACACAATTTTCATATTATATTAAAAGTAAATTTATTTCCATACATTGAATGATTATAAATGTAAAATAAGAAAATATTTCTTAATATTGATGTATAGACAGCAATAAATATAGTAAAATTTATAATGGATATATTAAAAGAGGAAGATTATGATACAAGTTCAAGATGCAGTTATGTTTGATGTTCCTGTTGAAGCAAAACCGTGTAAAAGCAATATTACATATCAGAATAATATACAAGATATGAACAGATATTTGTTAACATACGAAGTAAAAAGTAAAAAAATACCTGAAATTGTAAAACCTCAAACAGAGAATATCTCTCCATTAGTAACATATTTAATAAATAAAATAAAAACAGGAACGCCTGAAGAACAGAAAAAATGTATATCTATAATCAGCAGAAATCTTGAAAGCAAAAACGGAGTACAATATTTTGACACGGGAATAACGGCAGCATTATTTGAGCTTGCTGATTCGGATATATCAAAATATAAAGATGCGACTTTAACACAAAAAAGACTAAGAAAGAAAGCAAAAGACGGTAAAAAACTTTCAGAAAAACAAATGCAAAAAGCCTATAGTTTTTCTGAAAGAGAAAAAGTTGAGTGTAACCAAATCACAAGCATATATCTAATAGCAAACATTCAAAACCGATTATACAAAGAACTATACATCAGGACAGGGTTAAAAGCAGGTTTTTATGATTTACCGGCTGTTTCAGGATTAATAAATGAAGCAAAAAACAACAAAAATGAATTAATAAGAATTGCAGCAGTAAGTGCATTAGGTTATATGTATAAAGCAGACTATAAGAGCGATTTTATAACAGCACTTGAAGATATCGGACAAACATCATCATCACCAAAAGTCAAAGAAGAAGTTGCAAAAGTATTAAAATATGTTGAACTAAACACAAAGGAAATGAAAAAGAATTAAGTTATTTCAACCGAGCCTTTAAGAAAAAACGGACAGTTTTATTTATAAAGGAGAGAGGGAAAAGTTTTTCAAAAAGCATAATGCAAAAAGCGTCGAAACCGACAGTATAAGATATTTTTGGGTTATTTGTTTCTACAGCTTTAAAAACCGTTTCAGCAACTTTTTGAGGAAGAGTACCTCTGTAATTATTTTTATGAGCATTATCGGTTAAAAAATTCATTTCTTTTTGATATTTTTGTTTCATTGAATCACTAGCAGATTCAAAAAGAGGAATATTATTATCGACAGATTTATTCCAAAAAGGAGTAATAATACAGCCCGGTTTTATAGAAATAATTTTAACGTTTTCTTTTTTAAACTCATTAGCTAAAGAGTTAATCATAATATCAGCAGCTTTTTTAGAGGCACAATAAGGAGCAAGAAACGGGAAAATGCCGCTTGATGCCATAGAACTTATATAAACAATTTTTCCGCAATTTATAATAGGTAAAAATTTTTGAATAACTGCAACCGTACCGAAAGTATTAATATCAAATTGTTCTTTAATTTTTTTTAGCGGAATTATTTCCAAAGGACCGGCAACGGCGATACCTGCACAATTTACAATTGCATCAAGTTTTGCGGTATATTTCATAATATACCAAAAAGCTTTATCAATACTATATTTATTAGTAACATCGAGATATACACCTATGATATTATTATGAATATTTTCTAATTTGTATTTATCAGATTTTTTGCGAATACCTGCAAAAACTTTATATCCTTTTTCAGCAAATAAAATTGCAGTTTCTTTTCCGATTCCTGAAGATGCACCTGTTATAAAAACTGTTTTTTCCATATAATTGTTTTATCATAAAAACATAAACAAGACAAATACAAATAGGAGGTAAATATTACATACAAATCAAAAGAAGTTGGCAGAAGCGGAGAAGATATAGCGGTAAATTATCTGAAAGATAACGGATATATAATTATAGCGAGGAATGTACATTTTTCCAGAAATTGCGAAATTGACATAATCGCAAAACAGAAAGATACATACATATTTGTCGAGGTAAAAACCAGAACCACCTTAAATTTCGGACATCCTTTCGAGTCAATAACTAAGGAAAAGTTGGAAAAGATTTATTGGGGGATATTAACATATATCAAAGACAGAGATATAAAGAAATACAGGCTTGATACCATAGCGGTAATAGGACTAAATAATCCTAAAATAGAACACATAAAAGGGGTAGGATTTGAATAAAGGAATAAAAAATATAAAAATTTGCAAGAGTAGTAATTTTTTTGTTAATATAAAAATAATAAGAGAAAAAAAGGGAAAGATAAATGAAACAATCAATACGATTAGATAAGATACCGCCGTATTTATTTGCGGAAATAGACAAAAAAATAGATGAAGCAAAAGCGAAAGGTATAGATATAATCAGTTTAGGAATAGGAGATCCTGACACACCGACAATAGAAGATGCAGTAGAGGAAATGCACAAAGCAATAGATAATCCGAAAAATCATGATTATCCTCCGTATAACGGAACGAAAGCATTCAGGGAAGCATCTTGTAAATGGATGAAGAAGAGATTTGGAGTTGACCTGGATGCAGACAAAGAAATGCTTGCAAACATCGGTTCCAAAGAAGCGATAGCACATGTATTTTTTGCATATGTAGACGAAGGAGATTATACATTAGTACCGGATCCCGGATATCCGGTATATAAAAATGCAACAATATTTGCGGGAGGAACGCCATATTCAATGCCTTTATCGGCTGAGAACAAGTTTTTGCCGGACTTTGATAAAATACCGGAAGAAATTGCAAAGAAATCAAAAATAATGTTTTTAAACTATCCGAATAATCCGACGGGAGCGGTATGTGACATAAATTTTTTCAGAAAAGCTGTAGAATATTGTAAAAAATATGACATATTGCTCTGTCATGATCAAGCATATTGTGAAATGACGTATGATGGATATGTGGCACCGTCTGTATTACAAGTTGAAGGAGCGAAAGATATAGCAATAGAATTTTTCTCACATTCCAAATCATATAATATGACAGGATGGCGAGTTGGATTTGTATGCGGAAATCGAGAAGCAATAACAGCACTCGGAACGATAAAAAACAATATAGATTCAGGGGTATTTAAAGCGATACAGCAGGCAGCGACAGCCGCATATAATATACCGCAAGAAAGAATACAGAAATTAAACGACATGTATAAAGAAAGAAAAGAGGTAATGGAAGCAGGATTAAGGGAACTGGGGTGGAAAGCAGAACCGTCAAAAGCTACTTTTTATTTATGGATGCCTGTACCGAAAGGATTCACATCAGAAGAATTTGTAACCATAATGTTAGAAAAAGCACACATAGTTGTTCCGCCGGGAAACGGATACGGAAAATACGGTGAAGGATTTTTCAGAATAGCACTGACAAAACCTGTTGAAGTAATAAAAGAAGCCTTAAAAAGAATGAAAGAGGCAGGTATAACATACAATATGACAAAATAAAATAATATCCCTCTTTTAAGGGGGATATTTATTTTGGGACTTATTTACCATACGAAAATAAGTCTTTAATAAATCCAAAAAATGATTGTTTCTTAGGCTTAAAAACATCTGCACATACAAGGTTAATAAAATGTTTATTAAGTCCTTTGTGTTCTAAAGGGCGAATAATATATTCATTTTCCAATTCAAGACCTGTGTTTTCAAAAATTTTGAAAAAATTCATAACACCTCGCAAATTCAAGATAAAAATAGCATAAAAAAGCATAATAGTAATCATCTGTTTGAAGGTTTCAGCGATAAAATTTGTACACGTAAGTATTTTATCAAACCTGTAAAGTCTGAAAAGCATTATGAAAACGCATTTAAAGCTGAGAGGGATGTTAAAGCAAAGTATACAATTAGTGATTCTGCGGTGCAATTTTTATAAATTGTACAAAAGTTAAATGACATAATTTTATAAATGTGATAATATAACATGTCAGCAAATCAGGATAGTATATGAGTAGAATAAAAAAAATAATAACGGTCATATTATCATTAATAGGAATAATATTAACGGCAGAGCTTAGCAAAATATATTACGATGCAAATTTTAATCAATATGCACTTGCAAGTTTTTGTTCAATAAATAATTTGATTGACTGCGATGGAGTAGCAAAAACTTCATATTCTCAATTTCTTGGTGTACCGCTCAGTTTATGGGGATTAATTTTTTATTCATTTGTATTGTTAATGATATTTTCAAAACCATTAACCAAAGTATTTAAATTTTTAGAAGTTTTCAAAAATCCTTCATCATATATTTTTTGTTTAGGAATGTTATCGTTTCTAATATCAATGATACT
>CANQLA010000108.1 GCA_947624605.1 Candidatus Gastranaerophilales bacterium
AATAATTTACTTATAACTTCCGACTTTTCTTCCGTATTTATCGTACTCGGTTATCCTGCCCGATGAATCTTTTTTGAACGAGCCTGTCTTTTGTCCGTACTTATCATATTTTGTCGTTACACCGTTTGAATTTGTTTTATAAGTGCCGATTTTAGCTCCATATTTATCATATTGTGTGGTGGTTGAGCCTGTTGTTTTATAGCTTCCTGTTTTGGTTCCGTAGCGGTCGTATGAATTATATCCGTTTGCAGTTTGTTTGAAACTTCCTGTTTTTGAACCATATCTGTCATATTGATTAATGGTCGAGCCGTTTTGTCTGAATGAACCTGTTTTTTGCCCATAAGCATCATAAGAATTAGTGTTGCATAGAGCAAAATTTGCAGTTATAAAAAATAAAAATAAAGTGACTAAAAGTTTTTTCATTATTGCCTCTTATATTAATATAACGATAATCTTCGAAAAATGTTCAAAAATTCCTTTAATATTACAACAAATCCCTACATCAAATTAGGACATATTTAAAAATGCAGAATATTTACAAACAACCTTATTTGCTATCTCCTCTGATGAAATTTAACTATGAGAAGTGGTGCAGGCAACAATGAAAAATTAAAACTCTTATTTTTATAACTTTAAGTTATTATAATATTCATTTTGTAAACTGTAAAAATTATACAAAAATTTTTTACATCTTGACATAAATCAAACGATTGTTTTATAATTTTGTCGTCAGTTAAGATTAGTTTATGATTTTATTGCAATGTGGAATTAAGCATGCCAACAAAAGTTAGAAGTGATGAAAAAGAAAAATCCAAGCAAAGAATACTAAAATCTGCAACAAAACTCTTTGCACAAAAAGGGTTTGACGGTGTAGGAATCAGAGAAATATGCAAAGATGCAGATGCTAATATCTGTATGATTTCATATTTTTGGGGTAGTAAAGAAGGTTTATATCAAGGTATTTTAGATGATTTAATTCAAAGACAGACCGAATATGTAAAGACTTTTCTTAATCTTGAAATAGAGCCTGAAACATTATCTAAAAAAGAGCAAATTAATTTACTATATACAGTATTAGATAATGCTGTTGAAATGTTATATGGCGGGTTTATATCTTCCGATTTAATGAAATTTTTACTTCAAGAACAGCAACATCAAAGAATTGAACTAAATTCTCCTATGCTTGTTTATTTAAGGAAACTGATTTCAACAATTTTTGATAAAGATGTGTGTGACAAAGATATAATTTTTAAATTGGTTTTCATAATGTCGCAGATAAATTCTCCGCTTGTTCTTCCTGCATTTTCGCTAAAACAATTAAATCAAAAAGAATTTAGCGAGCAAGACAAAGAGATTATTAAAACAAATGTGAAACTATATTTACAAGCACTTTTGAAACAGGAGGGTATTGATGTATAAAAAGGTCATTTTGACTATTTTAATATTGTTGGTTTCGCCTGTTTGTTTTGCAGTTGATAGAAACGATTTAAATGTTGAATTTTTCAATCATTTCAATGATGATTATTTATTTCAATATGTAAATGAGGCAATAGAAAATAATCACAACTCAAAACAAGCAGCAATAAGGGTTGAAGAATACAGACAGGGAGTAAAATCACAATTTGCAAGTGAATTACCAAGTTTCAACATTGCTGCAAATTATTTAGGAATTCACTCACCAAAGTTTAATCCTAATTTGAGTGTAAGCAAAAATGCTTTTGTATTGCCTTTTATAGCAAATTACGAAGCTGATTTTTTACTAAAAAACAGAGATAAAACAAAGAGTGTTAAAAAGACTTATGAAATGAGCAAACTTGATGAGCAGTCTGCTTATTTTGCATTATTATCAGATGTTGCAACGGTTTATACAAATATTTTAGAGTATGACAAACTCATAGAAGAACAAGAAAAAATCGTTAATAATTATAATCAAATTTTAAATGATGATAACAAAAGACTTGCTCGTGGTGTTATAAATACAACAGAATTAAACAACTCTAAAACAAATGTTAAACAGGCAAACATCACTCTTGAAAATCTTATTAAACAAAGAGAAGTCATTTTAATGGAATTTGCAGTTTTAATCGGTCGTAGTGCTGATTGTGCAAACAATATTGAAAGAGGTTCTATTGATAATTTTGAATATAATACAGTTATTCCAAGTGAAATAAAATCAGATGTTATATTTTCAAGACCTGATGTAAAAAGAGCAGAAATGGCACTTGAAAAAGCTAAAATTGATGTTCGTATTGCAAGAAAGGAATTTTTGCCAACATTTAATATTACAGGAATTTGGGCATTTAACACTATTGCACCGGGTTCATTTTTCTCTTGGGAATCTTCTCTTGCTGCACTACTCGCAGGAGCAACACAGGATATATTTGCAGGCGGCAGAAAAATTGCTAATTTAAAATTTCAAAAAGCAAAATATGAAGAACTTTTTGAACAGTATAGACAAGCTGATTTAGATGCCGTAAAAGAAGTTAATACTTCACTCTGTATTATAAAACACGATACGGAAATAGAGAACAAAAAAAAAGAAGAATTATTGCTTGAAACTAAAAATTTGAATAATGCGGATAAAATGCTGAATCGTGGTGTTATTTCAAAAACGCAGCACCTTAACTCTGAAAATATTTATATAAGCAAAAATATGGATTTGACGAAGGCAAAAACTCAAAAATTAGTTAATTATTACACACTATATAAAACCGTAGGGGGTAAATTATAAATGAAAAAAAAATTATTAGCATTAATTTTAATCATTTTAATTGCAGGACTTTGTATATTTTTCTATAAAACGAATAAAAAAGATACATCAAACGAATTGACCTTATTCGGCAATATTGAAATAAGGCAGGTTGATTTATCTTTTCAAGTTTCGGGACTTGTATCAAAACTTCTAAAAGAAGAAGGTGATACTGTCAAAAAAGGTGAACTCGTTGCAGTTATAGATGAATCTGACTACAATGCAAACTTTAAAAAGGCAGAAGCAGAAGTTGACAGAACTCTTGCAATACAAAAAGATTCCGTCGATAAATATAATAGATATGCACCTTTAGGGGCTGATGATACAGTTTCAAAACAAGAGGTTGAATCATTGTATAATGCACAAAATAAAGCAAATGCAGATTATAAAGCCGCAGTTGCAAATAAAGATTATTTAAGCAATCAATTAAAATACACAAAACTCTATGCCCCCGAAGACGGTATAATTATGGTTCGTGTAATTGAGCCCGGAAGCAACGTTGCAAAAGGTCAGCCTGTATATACAATGGCAAAAACCAATCCTGTGTGGGTTAGAGCCTATGTCAACGAAACAGATTTAGGCAACATTAAGTATGGACAAGAAGTTAATGTTTATACAGATACAATCAATCCAAACACAGGTAAAAAAAGAGAATATAAAGGTCAAATCGGGTATATTTCACCTGTTGCGGAGTTTACTCCAAAAACAGTTCAATCAACCGATACAAGAACTGATTTAGTATATCGTATAAGAGTTTATATATATGACATTGACGAATTTTTAAGACAGGGTATGCCTGTAACATTAAAGGTAAATTTAACTTCAAAGGATAATCAAGAAAATAATGCAGACGGTAACAATTAAGAATTTAACTAAAAATTTTGGTTCTGCAGTTGCTATTGATAATTTGTCTTTAAATATAGAAAAAGGCAAAATTACAGGTTTAATCGGAGCTGACGGAGCAGGAAAAACCACTCTTTTAAGAACTATTATCGGTTTATTGATTGCTGACAGCGGAGAAATAGATGTGCTTGGCTTTAATCCTGTTACGCAAAAAGATGAACTGAATCTGCATATTGGCTATATGCCGCAAAAATTTGGTTTGTATGAAGATTTAACCGTCATAGAAAATTTAAAATTGTATGCTGATTTAAAAAATGTTCCGCACGATTTTGATAAAATGTTGGAATTTACAACTCTTGCACCTTTTCAAGACAGGCTCTCTGGTGCATTATCAGGCGGTATGAAACAAAAATTAGGTCTTGCGTGTACTTTGCTTGGAAATCCCGAATTTTTACTTTTAGATGAACCCTCTGTGGGAGTTGATCCAATTTCACGCAGGGATTTAATAAACATGGTTAGGGAAATGATTACCCCACACACAACAGTTTTGTGGTCTACGGCATATTTAGATGAGGCTCATAACTTTGATACGGCTGTTGTTTTGGATAAAGGCAGAGTTATTTATGAAGGGAAACCGCACGATTTAGCACCCACACCACAAGAGTTTGAAAATAAAGTAATTGATTTAATGGGCGGTTATAACAAAGAAGAATCTTTAATTGCAAAAAATTATGATTATCAAGCACCTAATGTCGAATTAACCGTTGAGGCGGATAATTTAGAAAAAAGATACGGCAATTTTTATGCGGTAAAAAACAACACATTCAAAATTAAAAAGGGAGAAATTTTTGGTTTACTTGGCCCGAATGGAGCAGGAAAATCAACTTCATTTAAAATGATGTGCGGACTTGCCCGACCAACATCAGGTACTGCAAGAATTATGGGGATTGATATAAAGAAAAATCCTGAAAAAGCAAGAGCAAATTTAGGTTATATGGCACAAAAATTCTCTCTTTACGGAAGTTTGACCGTTAAAGAAAACTTGGACTTTTTTGCACTTGCTTACGGTATTAAGGTTTTAGAAAAAAATAAAAAGGTAAATGAAGTAATTGAGGTTTTTGGACTTAAAGAATACGAAAATTACAAAGCTGAAGAATTGCCGTTAGGTTTAAAACAAAGGCTTTCAATGGCAGCAGCACTAATTCATAATCCGCCTGTGTTGTTTTTAGATGAACCAACATCAGGTGTTGATGTATTAACACGCAGAGATTTTTGGAATCATATAACATCTTTAGCTAAAAAAGGTGTAACAATAATGGTAACAACACATTTTATGGATGAGGCGGAATATTGCGATAGAATTAGTCTTTTTTACAAAGGTGAAACTATTGCAGTAGGCACTCCTGCTGAATTAAAGCAGCAAGCAGGGGCAAACGATATGGAAACTGCATTTATTAATCTTATAAAAGAAAGCGAGGTTAGTAAGTGAAAATCTTATTAGCCTTAATAAAAAAAGAAATAAAACAAATACTTCGTGATCCCTCGAGTATTGTAATCGCATTTATTTTGCCGATAATATCCTTTCTGATTTATATGTACGGTGTGAACCTTGATTCCGTAAAAATCACAATGGGAATTAAAAATGACGATAATTCACCCGAAACAGCAACTTTGGTCAAATCTTTCGGACACAGTAAATATGTTAATTCAATAAATTTTGATAATATGAAAGATATTAAAACAGCTGTTGTCCGCTCCAAAATAAAAGGTGCGGTTGTAATTCCGAATGATTTTTCAACAAAATTATCAAGAGGACAAAAAGCCGATTTACTTATTATAACAGACGGAAGTGAAGTTAATACTGCAAATTATGTTCAAAGTTATGCCAAGATGATTGCCAATCAATGGCTTTTAACAAGCAAATATCGTGGAAAAATACAAAGACCACTAATCAATACGGAAATAAGAACTTGGTATAACCCCGATTTAAACTCTCATTATTTTATTGTCCCCGGTTCTATTGCAATTACTATGACTTTAATTGGTATTCTTTTGACTTCGCTTGTTATTGCTCGTGAATGGGAAAGAGGAACAATGGAAGCCTTATTATCAACAAAAGTCCGAGCAATACATATTGTTTTAGGCAAATATATTCCGTATTTTATCTTAGGAATGGTGTCAATGGCTTTTAACGTATTCCTTTGCGTTTGTATTTTTCAAATACCGTTTAAGGGAAGTTACCTGTTATTATTTTTAATAAGTGGAATATTTTTATTTACATCATTAGGCATTGGTTTATTAATTTCAACGGTATTAAAAAATCAATTTATGGCAAGTATGGTTGCAATGAGTATGGGATTTATGCCGGCATTAATGCTATCGGGGTTAATGTTTCCGATAAATTCAATGCCGGCATTCTTTCAATATCTGACGACAATAATTCCGCCAAGATACTATATTGCGTTCATTGAAAGTGAATTTATGGCAGGTGGTGTTCCTGAAATAAGATTGGCAAATGCTTTTTATTTGACTGTATTAGGCTTGATTTTATTCTGTGCTGTTTATAAAAAGACACAAATGAGGTTATCAAATGATTAGAGATTTTTTACGCAGAGTTTTAGCGCTAATGAAAAAAGAATTTATAACAATTTGGAATGATCCTAAATCTCGGGCAATCATCGTTATGATGCCGATTATGCAACTTTTGATATTTTCTAATGCGGCAACAATGGAAGTCAGAAATATAGATACAGTTGTTTTAGACCGTTCACAAAGTGTTGAAAGCAGAGAATTATTGAGCCGTTTTGAAAACTCCCCAAGATTTAGAACTTTTTATTATGTTAAGAATGAAAACGAATTTCGCAAATATCTTGATACTCAAAAAGTTCAAATCGGTGTAAATATTCCAAACGATTTTTCACGTAGCATTAAATCAAAAAGAGGTGCAAATGTTCTTGTGGTGTCTGACGGCAGACAAACAAATTCAGCCGCAATAGGAGCAGGATACGCAGTGCAGATTATTGAAGGATATAATGCAGAACTCACAGGAAATACAGGAATACAAATAAACCCAACCGTAAGAAATTGGTTTAATCCAAATCTTGAATACAAATGGTATATTTTAACCGTTATTGTCGCAATGTTGTCACTTGTTTCTACATTAATTTTGACAGCTCTATCTATTGCAAGAGAAAGAGAACTTGGAACTTTTGATCAGCTTATTGTAAGTCCTTTGTCATCTTTTGAAATTTTGCTTGGCAAATCCATTCCGCCTTTAATTATCGCAATGAGTTTAACAATGATTATGGTTGGAATTGTAATAGCCTTTTTTAATGTTCCTTTTAACGGCTCTATAATATTGTTTTTTATTTCTATTTTAATTTCTCTTATGGCAATAGTCGGTGTAGGACTTTATATTTCAGCAATATGTAATACTCAGCAGCAAGCAATACTATCTGTTATGACGTTTATGATGCCTGCTGTTTTGTTATCAGGATTTATTTCACCTATTGAAGATA
>CANQLA010000109.1 GCA_947624605.1 Candidatus Gastranaerophilales bacterium
TAAAAGTACCTGACCTAATACGTTGTTAATTTTGTGTGAACCGGTATGATTTAGGTCTTCTCTTTTCAGATATACTTTTGCTCCGTTTAAATCTTTTGTCATATTTTTTGCAAAGTACAGTAATGATGGTCGATTTGCGTACTTTGTTAATAAAAAATTTAATTCGGCTTGGTATTTTTCATCAGTTTTATAATAGTTGTATGCTTTTTCAAGATTTATAAGCTCGGTCATTAATACTTCCGGTATATATTGTCCTCCGTATTGACCAAATTTTCCTTTACTCATTATTTATTATATCCTTTTATTATTTCTATTATCTCTTTTATTTTATTTCTATCTTTATTTCCGTCTGTTTCTACTCCGCTATTTACATCAAGACAGTATGGCAAAACTTTCATTGCTTCTTTGACATTCTTAATGTTTATTCCGCCTGCAAGAAAAAGTTTATCTTTTATTTTTTCAGGAATCGTTGTCCAGTCAAATACTTTTCCCGTTCCTCCGATTGTGTTTTTGTCTTTTGAATCAATAAGTACAAAATCTGCTTTTGTTTTATTTATATTGTTTATTTTATCTGCATGAAATACCTTTATTACAGGCAGGTTTGTTTCAGACTTTATGATTTCTATATAATTATTATCTTCTAAACCGTGTAACTGTACAAGGTTTATTATATTTTTTTTTGCTGCTTCAATAATTTTTTGAGGTTTTTCATTTACAAATACACCTACTGTTTGAATTTTTTTGCTTAACTTTGATTTTAATATCTCTGCCCTTTCGTAAGAAATATATCTTTTACTTTGGGAGTAAAAAATAAATCCGGCATAGTCCGGCAAAAATTCATTGATATATTCAACATCTTCGGCTCTTTTTATACCGCATATTTTAACTTTCATTTTTCACCTTTTAATGTTTTAAGCATTAAATTTTTATCAGGTGATTTCATAAATGTTTCTCCTATTAATACTGCATTTACTTTGTTTTGTTCAAGTTCTATTATTTGTTCCCTTGTTTTTATTCCGCTTTCGGAAACAAAAATTATACTTTCCGGAACTTTTTTCCTTAATTTAATACTGTTTTTAATATCTACAGTGAAGTCTTTTAAATTTCTGTTGTTTACACCTATAATTCTTGCTTTTGCACTTATCGCCTTTTGAATTTCTTCTTCATTGTGTGCTTCTACAAGACAGGAAATTCCGATTTCATCTGATATTTTTATGAACTCATATAGTGTTTTTTCATCTAAAAGTGAACAAATAAGAAGCATTCCACTTGCACCAATGTTTTTTGTTTCATAAATTTGTACTTCATCAACTATAAAATCTTTTCTCAGTATTGGGATTTTAACTGTTTGTGCTATTTGCTCAAGATATTTTACGGAACCTAAAAAAAATTCCGGTTCTGTTAAAACTGATATTGCATCAGCTCTTGCTTGTTCATATTCTTTTGCGATTTCAAGATACGGAAAATCTTTTGATATAATACCTTTTGATGGTGATGCTTTTTTAATTTCACAAATAAATGATATATTATTGTTTTTTAGTGCTTTTTCAAATAAAAATGGAGTACATTCTTTTTTTAATGCATTTTGTTTGTATTGTTTAATATTTATTTCTTTTTTTAATTTTTCTATTCGTATCTTTGTTTTTTCTGTAATTTTGTCTAATATATTCATTTATTCCTCGTTTGAAAATTTTATATAATCAGTTAATTTCTTCAATGCAGCTCCCGAATCAATAATTTTTCTTGCAAAATCAACTCCTTCTTGAATTGACAAACTTTTTCCGTATGTATAAAATGCCAGTGCTGAATTTAAAATTACTATTTCCTTTTTTGCATCGTTTATTTTCCCTGAAAAAATATCTTTTATTATTTGTGCATTAAATTTTGCGTCTCCGCCTTCTATATCACTTTTTTTGCACCTGTTTAATCCAAATTGTTCGGGAGTAATACTATATGTGTTAATTTTTCCGTTTCTTCCTTCTGCAATTATTGTTTCATCAGATAATGAAGCTTCATCAATTCCATCTTTGCCAAAAACAACAAGTACATTTTTTACTCCAAGATTTGAAATAACATTGCATAACGGTTTTACAAGTTTTTCTTCATAAACTCCAAAAAGTTGGCTTGCAGCTTTTGCAGGATTTGTTAACGGGCCGAGAATATTAAATAGAGTTCTAAAACTCAGTTCTTTTCTGACTTTTACTGCATATTGCATTGCCGGATGATGATTTTGTGCATACATAAAGCATATATTCAATCTTTTAAACAGTTTAATTTCTTCTTCGGGTGTTCTATTAATATTAATTCCTAATGCATCTAATACATCTATGGCTCCTGATTTGCTTGTAGAAGCTCTGTTCCCATGTTTTGCAACCGGTACTCCTCCTGCTGCTGCTACAAAGGCTGTAGTAGTAGAAATATTAAACGTATTGCTCATATCTCCGCCTGTTCCTACAACATCAAGTGTATCTTCCGGTAATTTTATCGTTATACATTTTTCTTTCATTACTTCCGCTGCTGCGGTAATTTCTTCAACTGTTTCACCTTTCATTTTTAATGCGGTTAAAAAAGCAGCTATTTGAGCTTCTGTTGCTTTTCCGGTTGTTATTTCATTCATTACTTCTTTTGTTACTGCATAATCAATATTTCTTCCTGATGTAAGAATTCTTAATGCTTCTATTATCATTTCCTGCAAACCTCTTTAATGAAATTCTCTGCTATTTTCTCTCCATCAGGAGTCAAAACGGATTCCGGATGAAATTGCAGTCCGTATATTTTATAGTCTTTGTGTTTTATTGCCATAATGATATTGTCGTCAGTTTTCCCTATGGTTAAAAGCTCTTTAGGCATATTTGATGCATCTGCAATCAGTGAATGATATCTTGCCACTTCTATTCTATTTGGAAGATTTTTAAATAATGTACAATCGGTATTTATATTTATTTCTGATGTTTTACCGTGCATTATTTTTGGTGCATATATTATTTCCCCTCCGAATGCTTCACATATTGCCTGATGACCTAAACAAATTCCGAGTATTGGTTTTTCCCAGGCAAAATATTTGATTACTTCTTCACATATTCCTGCTTTGCTCGGCTTTCCTGGCCCTGGAGATATAATAACCGCTTCGGGATTTAGATTTTCAATATCTCTGATTGTAACTTCATCATTTCTTACAACTTTTAGATTGTGTTCAAACTTACCTATAAGTTGATAAAGATTGTATGAAAAACTGTCATAATTATCTATTAGTATTATCATAATACTACCTCGGATATTTTTATTGCTTTCATAATAGCTTTTGATTTGTTATGACACTCTTGGTATTCATTTTCCGGTATACTGTCATATACAATGCCGGCTCCTACTCTGACAAATACTTTATTATTCTTTTTGTATGCAATCCTTATTGCTATACATGTGTCCATATTTCCGGTAAAATCTAAAAAACCTATCGCTCCTCCATATATCCCTCTTTTATTGTTTTCCAGCTCATTTATGATTTCGCACGCCCTGATTTTTGGTGCTCCTGAAAGTGTTCCCGCCGGCAGAATGGAACCTAATGCATCAAGCTGACACTTATCTTCTCTTATTTCTCCGGTAACTGTAGATCCTATATGCATTACGTGGGAAAATTTTTCTATCGACATGTATTTTTTTACTTCTACAGAACCAAATTTTGCAACTCGTCCTATATCATTCCTTCCTAAATCTACAAGCATATTGTGTTCCGCAAGTTCCTTTTCATCAGTTAGAAGTTCTTTTTCTAAAAATTCATCTTCTTTTCCGTTTTTACCTCTTGGTCTTGTGCCTGCTAACGGAAATGTATATAAATGTCCATTTGTAAGTTTTACAAGTGTTTCCGGAGATGCTCCAGCTATTTCCAAATCATTGCTCCCAAAATAAAACATATATGGTGATGGATTTATTGTTCTTAATGTTCTATATGTATTTAGCAAATCTCCTTCATAATCTGCTTCAAATCGGTTGGATAATACTACTTGAAATATATCTCCTTCTTTTATATATTCTTTCGCCTTTTCTACCATCTTGCAGAATTCGTCCTTTTTGTACAAAGGCCGAAATTCCGATTTTAATCTGCCTCGCTTAATTTTGCATTGTTTTCCCCTTTTGATAAGGGTTTTTAATCTCGCAAGCTCCTTTATTCCTCTTTTATAATTCTCTCGGAAATTATCGGTTTTTATATTAACAATTAATATAATTTTGTTCCTTATATTATCAAATGCTATTACTTTTTCAAACAGCATTACATCAATATCTTTGAATTTATCATCATCTTTTGCATTTAAATTTAAAGTCGGTTCATAATATTTTATAAAATCATATGCAAAATACCCTACAAGTCCGCCTGTAAAGTTTGGCAGGTAATCAAATTTGGGGCTTTTATGTTCTTCTATAATCTTTTTTAAATATTCTTGCGGACTATTTGTTTTAATGCTTTTTGTCTTTCCATTTTCTTTTATTGTTAAAATACTGTTTTGACAGGTGATTTCCATTGATGGTTCAAATCCTAAGAATGAATATCTTCCGACTCTTTCGGCTTTTTCAACACTTTCAAGCAAATAACAATGCTCGTCTTGCTCTTTTAAAATTCTAAGTACTTGTATAGGTGTAGCTATATCTGAAAAAATTTCCGTAGATATCGGTACACATTTGTATTCATCTTTGTATTTATCTAATTCTTCATAATTGGGCTGGAACATATTTTATGGTATCACTTTCTTTATTATTTAATAATTTAAGTGTACACAAATATAAACCTTTGTGCAAATTCTATATTTTTACTAAATTTTTTATACGTTTTTACCCATTTCAAAGGCTTGTTTTACATATTTCGTGTTTTTTACTTCTCCTTTTTCATAAACACCTTTTGCTTCAATTATTCCCTTCTCTTTTGAGCCTTCAAAACAAGCAGTCAGCCCCCTTAAACATTCTAATGTACAATTCATAACATTTTCTGAATCTTCTGCAGCCGTCATAATATAATAAAATTCTTTATCCTTTATTTGTGTCCATTTCGCAACCGTCCTGTCAAATACTGCCTTTAATTGTGCATCTATTGAATAAAAATACACAGGTGTCGCCATCACTATTACGTCACTTTTTAAAATATCATCAAGTATTTCTTCCATGTCATCTTTTTTGGCACAAATACCTCCGCTTTTTTGACAATAATAACATCCTTCACAAAATCCTATTTTCTTCTCTGATATCCTTATTTTTTTAACTTCGTTTCCTGAGTCTTCTGCTCCCTTCATAAATTCGTCACATAAAATGTCTGAATTTCCAAGTTTCCTCGGACTTCCCGATAATATTAAAACCTTCTTATTCATATTTTCTCCTCATTACAAAATTACATTTACATAATAATTCAAAAATCAAAAAATTTTTATTTTAATCCGAATTTTTATTATCTAATTTGATTTGTTGTCATAGCTAAATTATATTTTGCTCTATGTGAAAGCTTCTTTATCTCATTTTCATATTTTATTGCTTCCGATTTGGTTTTAAACTCTTTATACCAGGATATTTCGACAGGTTTATGCATCCTTGTGTATTTTGCTCCCTTTCCATTAATATGTTTTTGAAATCTTTTCTCTAAATTATCTGTATATCCGCAATAATAACTTCCATTATCGGTTAGTATTAAATATACATAGTATTTTTTATTCATTTTGCTCTATTTCATCCAAAATTTTTATAATTTTTTCATAGTTTTCTTCTCTTACAAGACTGCCTCTGTATTCTCCTGCTCTTCGTATGCCTTTTATGTAATATGAATAAAATTTTCTGAAAAATTTTATTCCGTTTAATTCCCCTCTAAATGCAATTTCTGCATCTAAATGTTCTTTTAATACTTTTATTTTCTCTTTTATTGTTTTTTCTGAAGGTTTTTCACCTGTTTTGAAATATTTATCGATTTCTCCAAGAAGCCATGGATTGCCTATTAAACCTCTGCCTATTGATATTCCGTCTGCTTTTGACTCTTCAAGTGCTTGCACCCCTGATTCTACCGAGTTTATATCTCCGTTTATAAAATATGGTATATCAATTTCTCCTCTTAATTCAGATACTATCTTCCAATTCGCTTTTCCTGTATACATTTGTGCTTTCGTTCTTCCATGTATACATACTGCATCTGCTCCTGCCTCTTGCATTTTGACTGCAAATTCCACAAAATTTATACTCGTCTGATTTATTCCTAATCGGAATTTACAAGTAACCGGTTTGTCTATTGCTTCTTTTACTGCTTTTACAATTTCCGCAGCTACCTCCGGCGTTTTCATCAAGGCACATCCATCTGTTGATTTCATTACTTTTGTTACGGGACATCCCATATTTATATCTATTATTGTCGCTTTATTACTCAGTATTTCTGCCGATTTTACCATTAATTCCGGTTTATGTCCCTCTATTTGAAATGCTACAGGTTCCTCTTCTCTATCTGTTGCTGTAATATAACTTTCTTCTCTCTGTACTAACGCTTCCGAACTTATCATCTCCGTCGTTACAACACTGTCTTTGGAATATTTTCTGATTATTTTCCTTAATACATAGTCGGTAATACCTGCCATCGGTGCAGATATTACTCTTGAATTTATCGTTACTTTCCCTATTTGTATTTTATTATTTTGACTGTTTAATTCTTTCTCTTGCGTATTTCGTGTAATCATTTTCTTCCGTTGACAATTCCAAAAACTTTTGATAATTTTGTACCGCTCTTTCAAAATCCTTTAAACTATCATAATCAACTCCAAGAGAATAATATACCAGTGCTATTGCCGGGTCTTTTGATTTTACTTTTTCATAATCCGTTGCAGCTTCTTTATATTTTCCCTGTGCATCATATACCATTGCTCTATAATAATACGGCATATATCCCCCAAGCTTTTCGTTTATCAACAAATTTAATATCGTTAGTGCTCCCTGGTAATCTTTTTTTTCATATTTTTCCGCTGCTTCTGACAGTTTGGTATTTGACTTTTGTTCATTTATATATTCTATCATTTCTTTGACTTTTGGATTTTCTTTATCTGTAATTCTTTTTACCGTTTTATCCGCATTTTTAATATCATTTTGATT
>CANQLA010000110.1 GCA_947624605.1 Candidatus Gastranaerophilales bacterium
TCAAAAGGACAAACTCAATCTTTTGAAACTTTAGTTAAAGCGGGAGCAGATATAAATGCAAAATATAATGACGGCAAAACAATGCTCTGTTCAGCTGTTGATAAATCGGACAGTAAAACCATTACCGAACTTATTAAAATAGGAGCCGATGTTAACATAAAATATAAAGAAAATTCTTTAGAAAATCTTACTTGTCTGCATTCTGCCGTTATACGGGATGATTTATCCACTGTCAAAATTTTGTTAAAAAGTGGTGCAGATATAAATGCTAAAGAAAAAACTACAGGTGTGACTCCGCTTCAAATAGCTGTACTAAAAGGTAATGAAGATATTGTTGCAAATTTAATCTACAATAGTGCCGATTTAAATTCATTAAACATATATGGGTTTACTTCCGCAGATATAGCTCTTGCTAAAAAAGATGAGTTAATGCTGAAAAAACTTATTTCCAACGGTGCATTATTCGGTAAGAAAATCGGTGGAATATTAGCTTCTTACGGTTGCACCATTGAATACAAACCGCAAAAAGAACTTTATTACATAAAATATCAAGATGCTTTATCCGCAATTAAAAATTTTGAAAAAACTAATCATAATGATTATAATGACTATATGAAAAAAACAGAAACATACAGAAACGCTCAAAGCAAAAATTCTTTTGATAAAAATTCTTTTATGATATATCCCCTTTTGTATGAGTCTATAAAATAAATGATAACAAGTGCTTATATACATATCCCGTTTTGCAGGCGAAAGTGCAATTATTGCACTTTCGCCTCTTTTACCGAAATAAATTTAAAAAATACATATATTAATAATCTTTGCAAGGAAATTCAACATAGATACAAAGGTGAAAAATTAAAAACTCTTTATATCGGTGGAGGTACTCCATCTTTGCTTGATATTTCCGATATTAAAAGGGTTTTATCGTTATTTGTATTTGATTCGGATTATGAAATTACCTGCGAAGTTAACCCTGAAAATTTATCTTCTGCTTGGCTTCAAAGTCTTTTTCAATCCGGAATAAATCGCATAAGTATTGGTGCTCAATCTTTTAATGATAAATTACTCAAAATTATCGGAAGAAAACATTCGGTAAAAGATATTTTTAATACTGTTATTAATGCAAGAAATGCAGGATTTTCCAATATAAGTGTTGATTTAATATACGGTATTCCAAATCAATCAGTTTGTGACGTTTCTTCTTCTGTTATTACAGCTTGCGAACTTGACTTGGAACATATTTCCACATACGGATTGAAAATTGAACCCGGATCGTTTTTTTATAAAAATTTGCCAAAAAATCTACCTGATGAAGATATGCAGGCTGATATGTATTTAAAAATTAATGAAATCTGTCATAAGTACGGTTATCATCATTATGAAATAAGTAATTTTGCAAAAAAAAATTTTATTTCAAAACATAATTTAAATTACTGGAATGCCAAAGAATATTACGGTTTTGGATGTGCTTCCGCCGGATACGAAAACCTTGTAAGGTATTCTCATCTCTCTTCCATTGAAAAATATTGTTTAAATCCACTTAATTTAACTGATTTATTCGTTCTAAACACTCAGTATCTTTTAGAAGAATATATTTTTCTCGGATTGAGAAAAGCCGAAGGCATTTCTACAAATGAAATATATAAAAAATTTAATATCAATTTTGATAACAAATATGAAAAAATTCTATCAAAATATTCCAAATATTTTGTGAAAACTAATGATAGATATTCTTTAACCGAAAATGGTTTTTTGATTAGTAACTGCATCTTGTCTGAATTTATAAATTAATGTTATTATAAAAATATGATTGATACACACGCACATATAGATATGGATTGTTATAAAGATAAATTTGATATCCTCATTAATAATATAAATCTTGCAGGTGTGGAAAAGGTTATTATTCCTGGAATAATCCCTGAAGGATTTGACAGAATTATTTATTTGACAGAAAAATATAAAAATTTATATGGTGCCGTAGGAGTCCATCCTTCCGAGTTAAAAAAAGCAGGTGAAAATTGGATACAAGAAATTGAAAAATGTATTCACCACCCTAAAATCATCGCCATCGGAGAAATAGGACTCGATTATTATTGGGATAAAGATGAAGAAAATCATATTTTACAAAAAGATACTTTAATTAAACAAATTAATATCGCAAAAAACCATAATCTACCTATTCTTATTCACGACAGAGATGCTCACGGTGATTGTTTTGATATTATATCTGAAAATATAAAATCAGGTGAAATACCAGTAATTATGCATTGCTTTTCGGGTTCCCCGGAGTTTGCAAAAAGATGCATTAACCAAGGTTTTTATCTTGCTTTGGGTGGAGTCGTAACGTTTAAAAATGCAAAAAAAATTAAAGAAGTTGCTAAAATTATACCACTTGACAGGCTTCTTTTGGAAACAGATTCTCCGTATTTAACACCTGTTCCGCACAGAGGTGAAGAAAATTCCCCGGCTTATATCAAATTTGTTGCCGAAGAAATTGCTAAAATTAAAGGAATATCTTTTGAAGAAGTTATAACAGTTACAACACAAAACGCATATAATATATTTAATTTTGGCGGTTTAACATGAAAGAAAGACTCGATAAAATCTTATGTGAACTGGGATATTTTGAAACAAAAAACAAAGCTCAAGCCTCAATTATGGCAGGTAAAGTCAAAATTAACGGGGAAAAAATTACAAAATCCGGATACCTGCTAAACAATAATTCTGATTTGAAAATTGAAATTGTACATATGCCGTTTGTATCAAGAGGAGGATTTAAACTGGCTAAAGCCGTTCAAGAGTTTAATCTGGATTTGAAAAACAGAATTTGTCTGGATGCCGGAGCTTCTACCGGAGGTTTCACTGATTGTATGCTCCAAAACGGTGCAAAAAAAGTTTATTCGGTTGATGTCGGCTATGGGCAATTCGCTTGGAAATTAAGAACCGACAACAGAGTTAAGGTTATTGAAAGAGTTAATATAAAAAATTGTACACCAAATGAAATTTATGACTTAAATGATGAAATCCCCGATTTTTGTACAACTGATTTGTCTTTCATTTCTGTAAAAAAAGTCCTAAATAATATTTTGTCTTTATTGAAAAAAGAAAATATAGAAATTGTATCTTTGATAAAACCTCAATTTGAAGCAGGAAAAAATGAAGTCGGTAAAAACGGCGTTGTTCGTGATAAAAATATTCATATAAATATTATTAATAATCTTATCGGTTTTGCCAAAGATACATTAGGACTTTATGCTGCTAATTTGACTGCATCTCCAATTAAAGGACCTGCCGGAAATATCGAATACTTGATTCTATTGTCCGATAAAAAAGAAAATCAACACGATTTTTTAGTAGAAAATATTGTAAATACAGCATTTGAAGAGATGAGCAAAAATAACCGAAAAAATTATTAAATTCTTATCATATCAATATGCAGTATAATATTTGGAAATTTTCTGCAATTTATATTTATTATGATAATAATAAAGCTTTCATAATAACAGCGACACCGCAGCGTTTATCAACAGCACTTGCACTAAATTGACCGTCTGCAACATATAAACCGCCGGTATACTCTGTGGTACCTGCCCAAACATAAGGTGATGCTATACCTTTATTTCTATATCCTAAACCGTTATATCTTTCCGCATATTCCATACAAGAATCAAAATCACCGTCTTTAATAATATCGGGATTTTGGGACATAATAGCATCAATTGCCGCATCTTCCCAGGTAGAGAAATTTTTACCTTTCGGAACATGTGTTGTCGGTTTTCCTAAAGGATCTCCGTTGTGTAAGTATGTTCCAAAGTTACAGCTTCCTTCACGATAATGTATTGCACAAATTAATTCTGCCGGAACTCCGGTTGCTTCTGCAACTTTTTCATATTTGTCCCTGTTTGCTTCAAATATTTCCTTTATTTGAGCAAGTTCTTGTTTGTTGTATTCGGATAAATTTTCGTCAAAATCAAAATCAAACTCACTTACTGAATTTTCTGATATTATTTTATCTGTTTTTTCTTTTTCTTTTACTTCTTCAAGTTTTATCTTTAAATCTTGGATTTTTTTATCCGAAACTTGCATATCTTCTTGTGCGGCAGATCTTATTGATTTTATTTCTTCTTGTGCTGCTTTTATTTTTTCCTGCGTTTCAGAATTAATCTCGAGATTATTTTCTTTTATCATTGTATCAAGTAAATTATCTCTTTTTTCAACTAATGTTTCTTTTTCACCTGATAATCTTTCTTGTTCAGCTTCAGCAGCTTCTTTTGCTTGCTCTGCAGCTTCCTTTTCATCTTCTTTGGCAGAAATTTCAGCTTCAATATTATCTATTTTACCTTCAATTTCTTGCCTCTTTGAATCAGCATTTTCATCTTCAGAGGAAACTGAACCCAATTGTCCTTCAAGAGTAGACTTTTGAGCAGTCAAAGATTCGATTGATTTTTCTGCTGCACTGACAGTTGCTGTTTTATCTTGAACAATTCCACGCTGCTTTTCGATTTGTGTATCATTTGATTGTATTTGTTCATCAATTTTAGCTTTTTCAGTATTGTACTTTTCTTCAAATCCTTCAGGAAAACCTGATTCTTTATCATTCATAGCTTCAGAAATTATTTTTTCCTGTTCTGCTATGTCTGCTTCCATTTGAGTCTTTATTGATTCTTTATTATCTTCTTCCTGCTGTATTTGTTTTTCAATTTCTTCAACGGAATCTCCATCTTTTGAATTTGTGGGATTAGTAGTTGGAACAGATTTTGCATTTCCCGAATTTCTTACACCGGAATTACCGTTTACGCCTGAACCTCCTGCTGATTGTGCATTTGAAGCTTGTTGTGCTTCATTTTCTTTTTTAATATCTTCAAGTTCTTCAGATTTTTTTTCTTCTTCTAAGGCATCTGTCTTAATTGCATCTTCTATTGCTTGTTCTGCTATTGATTCAAGATCAATTCCTAAATTTTCTATTGCTTTATCAATATCAGAAATGGAAAAATTGCTTTCATCACCATCATTTCCCATTATGCTCTGCAAATATTCACGGGCTTCGTCTTCACTAACAACTTTATCACCATCAATATCTGCTGCACTTTGAACACCTTCAAGCTCCATAAATGCATTAACTATATCACCTAATGCTTTTTCTTCGGATGTGGCATTTTCGTTTATTTCTCCCTGCAATAACTTTCCTAAATCCAAATTATTTAATTGATCAAGACTTGCTGATTGAAATAATGAAATATTGGATAATCTTTCATATACGGATGAATTGGTTAAAGAACCAAACTGAAGATTCGTTAACCCTTTTGCAGTTAATCTTTTTTGTATATAATTGCTGAAATCCATATCTTACACCACTATTTTATTACTTACAAACATTTTATCGGCAACTATAATTTTTTCTTTAATTATTTTCTTATTTTATTAAAATTTTGTAAAATATTGTAAAAATATTACAAATATACATTATTTGTTTCTGTCAAAAATTTTACAAAACTATCTTTTGAAAGCCAGAGAGTATATGTTTTTTTTATTTTTTCATCAGGTTCAATTCCAATAGAAAAGAATTTATTTTTTTTAAAAAATTTTACTATATCCTTGTCCGAACCGATATAAATCGGTTGAAACTCATTTTCAATAAGGCTGTTTAAGTCCTGTTTAAATGTATTAATATCTTCATATTGCAAATTTGTATTTTTATAAATTGATTTTGGACGAAATCTTTTGTCTTTTTTATCAATAAGTATTGTAAAATTTATAAATTCTCTTTTTGCAAAATTTTCAAAAATTCTTTTATAAATAGGACTGAATAATTCTGTGCTGTATGAACTGTTTAAAACCGAAATTACACCGTCAAAATCAATTATTATATGTATTTTTTCCTTTTCTTGTATGTTATGTTGAATATCTTGCAATGTTTTCATAATGATTTCCTTTGAGTTGCTGCTATATAAGGGTGTTAGAATATTTTGATACGAAAAATATAACTCTTATACAATAATTCACAATAAAATAAATTCCGCACCTGTAACAAAAAATCAGTCAATACAACAAAGCTGTCCATACAGCAAAAATTTAATACAAAATATAACTGTCATATTTACCATTATTGTCGTCCCGAAATCAGATTATAACACATAATTGAATATTTAGCAATCGTTAAAATTATATACAAAAATACTGAATTTTATTTCTATTAGCTTTAACAACCAAATAATTTGCAAATAAAATTTTCTTTTAATTTTTAAAACACATTGTTATTTCTTAACAACCAAATAAACTGCAAACAAAACAAACAAAATTCTTTTAAGCTCAAAGACCGATTGTTTTGACCTTTGCAGAACAGAAAAATTGCAGATAAAACTAAAATTATTGAAATGAAAGTTATTTTTAGCATTTTTTCTTTAAAAAAATACCCATAATTACAGCAACAAAAACAAGATAAACAAATAACAAAACCGAAGCAATTCTTCTGTCCATATAAGAGCGTCAGTGAAATAAACTTAAAGAACAAAAAGCAAAAAGCAATCCTGCACATATAAAAGAAAGTATCTCCTTTTTTATATTTAAAGGAATTTTTTAGTAAATAATATCCAAAAATATAAAATCAAAACTACTGAAAAACACCTGTAAAAAGTACTGAATCGGCATTATAACCTTTGTGACAGAAAAGGAGTACAAATGGAATAGTACCATAGCAAACCGCACCGACAGAGGGGAAAATAATTCCGATAGTTTTTGTTTATATTGTTTTTAATATAAAACTAAAAGAAATCAATGTAAAATGAAAAATATACTTAATATAATCTTGTTTTTTTAGTAAAAAACATTCATAATAAAATAGATAAAATATAAGGGTATTATTTTGGGACTGAGTGATAATCTTTTAAAAGAAAGTGTTGAAACATTTATTAATAATGATATGGAGACAGTAAAACCTACCATATTAATAGTAGATGATGAAATTAACAATCTTCAGCTTTTAAAAAGAACCTTTAGAGGGACATATAACATACTGACTGCTTCAAATGGTTTTGAAGCTTTGGATATTATCAAAAAAGAGGGAAAAGGAATATCACTTATAGTAAGTG
>CANQLA010000111.1 GCA_947624605.1 Candidatus Gastranaerophilales bacterium
AAAACTTAAAACCATAGAAAAGGAAATAATTATTGCAATAAAGCAATCTTTTTTAGCGGGAGGAATGATTATTGCAAGAAACATGCCGTATAAGGAAACACCAAGTGCATTTACAATAATTTTCGGCATAATATTACCAAAAACAACTCCGCAAACAGTTCCGACAGTCCATCCGAAAACGGACACGGCAGTAAGACCGTATGTATAAAAAGGATTTAGGCAATCTTTCACTGAAGAGGAAAGGGCAAATATTTCGTCAGTTATACAATATGCAAGGCATAAACGGTGCTTATTATTCAAAACTGACATAGGTTTTTGAGATAACGAACAGCTCATTAAAAAATATCTTAAATTAACAATAAGACAAGTTGCTATAATTTCTACAATTCCGGCATTAGTTTTTAAAAGCTCTATAGAGGCAAATTCTCCTGCACTTGCCATCATTCCCGCAGACATTATGAAAGCTTGTATACTATTCATATTAATTTTAGCAGCTGCAATTCCAAGTGCAAATGATACCGCAAAATATCCAAGCATTATTGGTATTCCGTCTTTCATCCCTTTTTTAAAACTTAGAATATTATCCATTAAATATATTTATACCTCTTGACTGATTGCAATAATTTTACCAAAAGAAATTTTTGCATACAAATTCATAACAAATATTTTTTCGTTATAAAATTCTTATGCGGAATTTTATAAAAATTGGTATTATGTAAAGATTTTTCGGAAGCATTAACAACTAACAAAAGAAAACAGAATAAATGTATAAAAAACGTATAAAACATTTAATTGTCATTAATAATCAAATATTAAAGTAAGCTTATTTTTACCTTCGGAATTTTCATAAATTAATTTTTTTGCCATTTGTTTAACCATGAAAATGCCTAATCCACCGATTTTACGTTCTTCCGGCGGAAGCGTAATGTCGGGATCGGTATGATTCAGCGGATTGTATGGAATTCCGGTATCTTCAAATCTTAATATTATTTCATTGTCTTTTTTAGATATAAATATTTCGATAAAACCGGTTTCTTGCGGATAAGCATAAAAAATTATGTTTGCAAAAATTTCTTCCGCACACATATCAATTTTATTTTTTAACTCATTATTTAAATTCCAATGTTTTGTTATACTTTGTAACCAAGTATAAAATGATTTATAATTTTCTATAAGTGCCGATGTTTTGAAAATTCTTTCAGATGAATTTTTATTATATTTAAATACCAAAGTGGTAATATCATCACTTTGCGGAGTATTTTTTGTAAATTCAACAATCTTTTGTTTTATACTATTATTCACATTATAAATATTATTTTCATCTTTTATATTATTCAAACAGTCAGCAAGTCTTTGTTCTCCGAACATTTCTTCTTTTTCGTTAACGGCTTCAGTTATACCGTCTGTATAAGCAAATAAAATATCGCCCTGTTCAAGTTTAGTTTCATATATATCAAAATCTACATTTTCCAAAACACCAAGAGCGATATTTGAACTTAAATTCAAATATTTATATCCTTCTTTTTCTTTTCTGATTAAAGGTTTATTATGTCCGCAATTAATAACAGATAAATTATCATTTTCAATATTTACAATACAAATCAGCATAGTAACAAAAAAAACGTTTTTATTATTATCGCATATTTGATTATTTATAATTTTAATCAATTCTTTTGAAGAATGATAACCCCGTTGTGTTAAATTTTTAACAAGAGTTTTTACTGTCATCATAAATAATGCGGCAGGAATGCCTTTACCTGAAACATCAGCGATTAAAAACATTAAGTTTTTATCATCCGCAAAAAAGAAATCATAAAAATCTCCTCCGATTTCTTTTGCAGGTTCGGTTGAAGCATAAATATCAAATTCGGTTTTATCTGGAAAAGGAGGAAAAGTATTCGGCAGTGTTGAAAGTTGAATCGATTTTGCTATTGACAATTCAGAATTAATTTTTTCTCTATCTTTAATAATTTTTTTAATATGATTGGTCATTTCATCGTAAGTCATTGCCAGCTTTGCGAATTCTTCCGGCTTGTTGATTTTTATCTTTATATCTTCGCCGTTTCTTATTTTATTTGCAATATTGATTAACTTATTTATGGGATTAAGAATGTTTTTATTTAAACTTATATATAAAATTGTCGGAATTAAAATACCAACTAAAATCAAGATGAAAAACATTATTGATACAAATTTGTCTATATCAATAAACATTTCGTCTTTTGGAACACAAATAATTAATATCATTCCATTTCCCAAATTTTTTGCATAAGGAACATATTTTTTGTTATGATAATTTATATAAGTAGTATTGATAATATTTTTGTTATACCAAGGAATATTTTTCAAAGATTTTCCTACCAATAATGAATTATGCAAGTATGGATCAGTTGAAACTATAATGTAATCATCATCAATATTTGCAAATAAAGCGAAGCTTCCGTTTATTTGTTTTTTATTTTCAAAAAGAGCAAACCCTGTTTCTAAAGGTTTCATCATAGAAACTGATTGAAAAATGGAATCGATATCTATATCAACGGTTGATATTCCTAATAATTTATGATTTTCGTATATCCCGGAGCCGACTGTAATGAGCAAGGAGTTACTTCCCTGCTTTTCATAATAAGGAGATGACCAAGCAGTATTATTATTTTCAGTTATTTTTGAAACTATTTCTTTATACCAATTGCGGTTATGGTAATCGTAGTTTTGACTTTCGTATGAATTGTCAAATATAAATTGATTATTTTTGTTATTATATGCATAAAAACATAATCTTTTTTTTGATTTATCAATTATGTAAGGCTCAAACCAGATACCTCCGCCTAATGATTGTTCATAATTAGAAAATAAATTCTGCATAATAAATTTAATTAATTTATCATTTTTTCCAGTATTAAAATAAATTCTTCCGACTAAAGCCAAATCTTTAGAATTATCTTCTGCTCTGAGTATTTTTTCTTTAATTTGCCGGACAAAAACATTTATTGAATAAGAATAATTTTTGAGCATTAATTGTTTTGTTTTAATTTTAAAAACATAGCCATAACAGACAAATGCAAATATCAACAATGCAAGCAAGAAGAATGTTATAGCCAAAATTTTTGATTTTACAGTTTTAAACATAATTAAAATGTAAGGAATTTATCAAAACCAACCATTTTAAAAGAAGTTTTTATTTGTTCCGGGACATTTTCTATTGTTAAGGTTCCGTTTTGTTCTTTCATGTGTTTATATAGTTCTAATACTACTTTTAGACCCAAACTTGAGATAAAAGTAACCCCGGAGAAATCCAAAATTAATTCTGTAATTGTTTCATCAGCATCATAAATTGCGTCTTTAACAGAAGTCCCGTATTTTACGGCTGAATCCAAATCCATTCTGCCGGAAGCAGTGACATATAAGGTAAATTCTCCTCTCTGTTTTATAGAAAAATCCATGACATAACCTCCCGGCATTTAGTATAACATAATTAATATATTTTTGTAAGAATTTGTTTTTATTCCCTATGAAGCTTGTCAATATTAGTCAATAATGTTAATATAGTATTTACTGAGAGCAAGAGAATATGTCAAAAAGAGTTAAGGCTTAATAAGTTGTTATCCGGCAAAAAATCAAAACTCAATTACTCAACCCAATAGAAAGGCACTATAGTTTGTTTGCAGCTGTATTAAAACGTTTGGTTTTTTATTTATCCTTGCTTTTTATTTTGTATCTTATTGGTACAAATTTTTTATATTTCCCGGTGCCATACGAAGATGAACCGGAAAACGGATATGAAGACATATACTTTAAGTCCGGAAAATCTATTGTATACGGACGTTATATTAAAGCAAAAGACAAACTTCCGACAATAATATTCAGCCACGGTAACGGCGGTAATGTTGCCAATTATTTTCCTATAGTTCTTGATGTTTCATTGCTATCCGGATGCGGTGTTTTAATTTATGATTATCGTGGATATGGCAAAAGCAAAGGTATTACCTGCGAAAAAAACACATATGAAGATTTGAGGAATGCCGTTAAATTTTTGAATACAAAAAAACATATACCTAACAATGATATTATTTTATGGGGGTTATCAATTGGTGGTGCTGTGACTGCACAAATTGCAACTGAACAGAATTTTAAAGCCGTAATTTTACAAAATACGTTTACCAATATAAGAGATATGGCTAAAGAAAAAATCATACAAACCTTTTTTAAAAATACAAAAAATGAATTTATAAATAAATCAATATATTGGCTCACATACCACTTGCCGGCTTTTCAGCCTTATGATACCAAAAATAAAATATCAAAGATTAAATCACCTCTTTTAATAATTCATTCAAATCAAGACTTATTAATTCCCTATACTTTGTCAGTCGTTAATGCTTCTAAAAATAAAAACTCAAAACTTATAATTGAAAATTTTGGTAATCATAATGACGTTTATCTGAGTACCGATACAATTGTCAAGTATATTAAAAACATTTAACTTAACTCAAGCCGGCTCTTTATTATCTTTTTCACCTTTCGACTTTATTTTATTTTTAATAAATTTTATTAATACATATATGAGCGATGGTATATTTGCCACAAATAATAAAAATATTGCCATGAGAATAGTTAAATCTATCGCGATATAACAACATCCAACTATTGAAAACAACAGAGAGATTAAAAACGATATAATAAAATATATTATAATCAGCCGTTTGGAAGTCCAATTCTTTTTTTCAGCAAGAAAATGCAGAAAAACAAAAATAAAAACAGAACAATAAAATGTAATGACTGTTAAAACAATAAACACAATGCCCAACAACAAAAAACCTATAATTAAAGCCATAGCCATCATTTCCTTGATTTCCTGATTTTGAGTTTTTATTCCGGATTTTCAATTGTCTCCAGAAAATCAACTATAGAATAATCAAAAGCATTTGCAATTTTAATGAGCTGTTGTACACTTAAAACTCTATTTCCTCTTTCAATCATACCGTAAAAAGACACGGAAATCCCGAGTTTTTCAGCCATTTGAGCCTGAGATAAATTTTCACTGATTCTGAATATTTTTATAAATTTTAATATATTATTAACGTTAACTTCTTTCATAAGAACATTATAATAAATTTTTTCTTTTTGTCAACACTAATAGTGTTTTTATGCATATACTGTAGTGATTTAATATTTTTGAACGTTATATTACCTTTAAAAGTCAAATTATCCGTTCAAAAAATTATTCCACGTATGACTGTACATTAAAATTGAACAATTTCAAGAGTTAGTAATAGACTTGCAGAGGAACAAACCCCGCACTCGCACAATGATAGAACGATTTCAAAAGTTTTTGATAGACACATGAATAAATAATGTGATAATATTTAAAAATAACAATTTAGGAGCAAAAATAGTGACGGATAAGAATGAAGAAAATGATAATCATTTTGAAGAAAATCAAGATGATAATTCATTGAAAGATGATAAAAAAAATGTTAGGTCAAAACCCAACCTACGAGCTGCTTGTTTCTTAGTTTTGCTTACTTGCTTAATGTTTGTAATTTTTATATGTATATTTTTTATCATAAATACCAAAGAAAAAAATATATTACTCTCAAATGAAACAGGTAAACGTTATTATGGTTTTAACATAATTCAGGTTAAGGATAAGTCTTATATTTTTATTTGTGACGAAGATAAATCTCAAATTTTTGTATTTAACAATCAAACAATGGAATTATCAAAGCCTATTAACACAATACAAAAAAGAGATTCTGCGTTTTTACATAAAATAAATAATAATGAAATTTTAATTTGTGGTGATCAATCACATAGAGTTTGTGAAAAATTTTTAATTAATGAAAAGCTAATTGATAGTATAGATATTAATTTATCAAGCGATGTGAAAGTAGTAGAATTAGGAAATAATAATATTTTGATTTTAGATAATATTTATCGTTCTTCTTTTTACGAACTATATCAAAATGATATTTTAAAAAAAAAACAATTAAATATTCCAAAAGAATTTTATAAAAGCGGTATAGAATCTATAATTAATATGGGAAACGATATTTTATTTCTAATAACACCTAATGGATATTATTGTTGGTTTGATTATTCTAAAGAAAAAGTTTTAGCTTCCGGAGACATTCATAAAAAATTATTCAATGTCATTGCTGACAAAGAAACTATCATAATATCAGGTGGCACTTACGATTTAGGTTCTGTGTACTATGATGACGATAATGAAATTATTGAATGTAATATAAAAAACTACAAATGTATATTAAAAGGTAAACTTGCTAAACCTCGTTCAGAACATAAATCAATATTTTTAGATGACGATAATATTTTATATGCAGGTGGAAATATTTTACATCATATATTTATAAAGCAGCCAAAATACACAGACTTTGAAATATATAATAAAAAAAATAATAAGTCTTATTTATTACAAGATAAGATACCACTTAAAAAAGAAATATATTTAATAAAATCAAATAATCAACAAATCATTGTTTTTTTTCTTGATAAAGAAAAAGAAAATTTTATGTTCAAAGTCTTAAATATAAAAAAAATAAGAAAGTAGGTATTTATTATGTCTTTATTTTATGATGCAACATTTTATTCTTCATTTTTATGTAATAGCAGGTAGGGTGCGAAAAGAGCAAGTGAGCAGAGTGCTGAAGACGGAAACGAGGAGTTTTCGTCTGTAGCACGTTTCGTGCGAACGCAGCGAAGGAGCGTTTGCACCATTCAATAATTTTTATGAAAATATTTTTATTATTATTTTCTGAGTTATTTTCCGACACTATTTTTCTTCCTAAATTATTTTTTATACATTTTTATATGAAATATTTTAAATATTATCACATTATTTATTCATGTGTCTATTAAAAACTCTTTAGCCGGTAGGTCAGGCTGTGCCTGACAAACTCACTAATTAATATTTCTTTAGGTACTTTTGATGGCAAAAGTACCGCAAAAC
>CANQLA010000112.1 GCA_947624605.1 Candidatus Gastranaerophilales bacterium
GTTGTTATGCTGAGAGGCAGAGAAGTTCAACACAATCAATTAGCATATGACTTGGCAGAAAGGTTCTTATCGGACTTAAAAGATATAAAAATGACAGTTGAAAAAAAGCCGTCTCTTGAAGGGAGAAATGTTATTACAATTTTAGCTCCATAAGGTGTCTTAACATAAAATACTGCGGTACAATAGCAAATATAAAACCGGTTACTGCCGGTATTTTTTATTGAACAATTGTTTTGATAAACTTAAAAATATTAACATAATAACAGCATCAAAATTTTTGAGGAAATTACTTTTAAATTTTATAATAATTTATTTATGATAGAATTTAAATATAAAGATATGGAGTATTATATGATAACAAAAGAAGATGTAAAGCACGTTGCAAAATTGGCAAGATTAGAACTAAAAGACAGTGAAATTGAAAAGTATTCAAAACAACTCGGAGATATTATAAAATACGTAGAACAAATGAATGAAGTTGACACTACAGGTATTGAACCAATGCCGCATGCTGTTCCGATTACAAATGTCATGAGAGAAGATATTGTAAAATATGAACAAACAAAAGATGAGCTTATGAAAAATGCTCCGTGTGAAGAGGATGGATTTTTTAAAGTACCAAAAATTAATTAAAAAAAACACAAGGGTTAAGGAAAGAATGGTATAAAAATGACTAAATATATTTTCATCACAGGCGGAGTAGTATCATCACTCGGAAAAGGAATTGTTGCAGCAAGTTTAGGGAAACTTTTAAAAGCAAGAAACTTTTCCGTAACCATTCAAAAATTTGACCCGTATATAAATGTTGATCCCGGGACAATGAGTCCTTTTCAGCATGGAGAAGTTTTTGTAACTGATGACGGAGCGGAAACTGATTTAGATTTAGGGCATTATGAAAGATTTACGGATACAAATTTAGGACATATAAACAATGTAACATCCGGAAGCATATATCAAACAGTTATACAAAAAGAAAGAAAAGGAGAATATTTAGGAGCGACAGTTCAAGTTGTTCCGCATATAACAAATGAAATAAAATCAAGAATAATAAAAGCCACTAAACAATTTAATCCTGACTTTTTGATAACGGAAATAGGAGGAACAATAGGAGATATAGAAAGTTTACCTTTTATAGAAGCAATAAGGCAATTTCGAACGGAAACAGGATATGGAAATTCTATAAGTATTCACGTAACGCTTCTTCCGTATTTACCGACATCAGGGGAGATAAAGACAAAACCTTCACAGCACAGCGTAGCAACATTAAGAAGTTATGGAATACAACCGGAAATATTAGTTTGCAGGACAACGAAAGCTGTTCCGAAAAAAGAGCTGGAAAAATTAGCACTATTTTGTTCAGTAGAGAGAGATGCAGTTATAGAATGCCGGGATATGAACAGTATATATGAAGTTCCATTAGCACTTGAAGAACAAAATCTTGCAACTGCTGTATTAAAGAGATTACAAATACCTGATAATCGAGAAGCAGACTTATCGGAATGGAAAAAATTAAATGAAAGAATAAAAAATCCTAAGCAAGAATTTACAATAGCAATTGCAGGGAAGTACACGGATTTATCAGATGCATATATATCAGTAGTAGAAAGTCTAAAGCATGCCGGATACGAACATAATGCCAAAATCAATATAAAATGGATAGCCTCAGATGATTGTATAAATGACGAAAAAACGAAAGAAATATTAAAAGATGCTGATGCATTAGTTGTTCCCGGAGGGTTTGGTGTCAGAGGCATTGAAGGAAAATTAAAAGCAATAAAATATGCAAGAGAAAACAATTTACCATTTTTAGGATTATGTTTGGGAATGCAATGTGCAGTCATAGAATTTGCAAGAAACGTAGCAGGATTAGAGAATGCAAACAGTACAGAATTTATGGAAGGAACACCCTATCCCGTAATTGACCTGATGACGGAACAAAAACACGTAAAAGGTTACGGAGCGACAATGAGACTGGGGCAATTTGAATGTCATATTGCTAAAGATACAAAAGCATATAAAGTATATGGAAAAGAAGTCATATTTGAACGTCATCGACACAGATACGAAGTAAACAATGAATATAAACAAATAATAGCAGATAAAGGACTTGTATTTTCCGGAGTATCGCCTGACGGAATGCTGTGTGAAATGATAGAATATCCGAAAAATGATTGGTTTGTAGCATGTCAATTTCATCCGGAGTTCAAATCAAGACCGGAGCGGCCGCATCCGTTATTTAAAGGATTAATTCAAGCTGTTGTTGCAAAAAGAAATAATTGAAGATTTTAAATATTAATTATTTATTTCCTTGTATTGCTTCTTGCTTGTTCATTCATTTTTTTGATTATTTCAGCCAAACCTTTAAGATTATCATGCGTTTCTTTTTGAATTTTTACAAATTCTTCTTTCGGCAGTAATTCGGGTTTTTGAGAAAAAGCTGAAATTCCATGATAACAAGCCCAAATCGGATTTACCCGATTGTTATATTTTATATCCCAGTCAATAATTTTATTAAACATATTATTCATATAAACAAAATCAGTTCCTTTACTTTGCATATAAGAAACCGTATTTGGAGCCATCATACTGTATATCATCAACTGTTGTCTTGCCGAACTATCTTTACACATTCTTACATCTTCACTTGCTCTGATTTTTCCGAAATTGTAAAAGAAAACAGCCTTATCTTTATCAGTTTCATACACTTTGTCCGCAATCATAACAAAGTATATCGGAGGAAGTGCATCCGGATTTTTTTCCAAATACTGTTGAAACTCATTTAATTCATCATTATTAAAAGATTTATACAAATCTATAGCTTCGTCTGATTTTAGTTTTTTTCCGGCATTAATCATTTTTTGAACTTTGGAAGATATCTTTTCTTTTTCAGCATTAGCCGTTAATCCGATAAAAACAAGCAGAAAAATTAATGTAACTGTTAAAACTCTTTTTATATTCATAAATTTTATTATATTTATATCGAAAAATATTGTCAAATTAGAATTTGTTGTTTTGTGTTATTATAATTTTATAAAATTTTATACAGGAGCCACTTAAATGTTCGATGCCAAGCATATTTTACCCGAGATAATAAAACAAGCACATAATTTTATTCCGGGTGATTTAGAAGATAAAAAGGCTTATATTATTGAAAAAGTAAATTTCTATTCTTTGTTTGCAGAAAAATTATTAAAAAATATAAATTTTTCTGAAGAACAAAAATTTTTCATATTTCAAATTATATCAGAATGGGTATTTCATAAGACAATAGATTTATATCGTTCTAAAATAAAAGAGGAATATATAGGAGAAATTCTTGAAATAATAATTCAGCATATCATAACGATATTAACACAATCTGTCAATCAGTTTGAAAGACAAGCTATTATAAAAATTGTCGAAAAAGAAGTTGAGAAAATATACAATAACGTAATTAATAAATTACCAATTACAGAAGGAGAAAAAGCAGAAGCTCTCAAGCAATCAAATATAGATAATTTTTCAACAAGTAATAAGAAAAAAATCACCACAAGTATAATTAATATATTATCCTGGATAATTATTGCCGTTATATACGCAAATACGGTATTGTATATCGGTAATTATTTTAAAAATTCAATTTTTTATTACGTAATAATTATATGCTGTACCGTAGTAATATTTAACAAATATATAAGTCATAAATATGCTATAGAACAAGAAAAACTCAAAAAAAGCCAAAAAGAACTAATTGAGCTGGCAAGTACTGATAAATTTTATAATCTTAATTGTGATGAAATTAATATTGAGGTTGGAAAAAATATAATAAATCTTGCTATTACAATGATATTACCTAAAATAATATCCCTCAGAACATTACTTGCGGAAGAAAAAGGATATATAATTCCGAAAGTGACAGTAAAAGATAATGTTAATTTGGAAGAAAATACTTATAATGTATATTTGCACGGCATAAAAGCCGGCAGCGGAAAAATTTTCATTGACAGATATATGATTTTTGAAGATGAGATAAAAGGAGAAGTAAACATTGATGATATAGACAAAATTGAGGAAACATTATTTGATAAAAAAGTTTATTGGATAAAAAAATATGATATTATACAAAAATTGAATCAAACAAAATTTTTAATGCCTGCAGACGTTTTTATAATGTACCTGAAAAAAGTTGTAATAGAAAACGCAGATAAAATTTTAAGTTTAAAAGATACATATAACTACATTACAACGGTAAAAGACAACTATTCTGACAAAATTGCCGAAAAAATAAGTAACGAAGTTGATATAGCAGATATACAATACATCTTGTCTAATTTGATAAAAAAGAATATATCCGTAAAAAATATAGGATATATTTTTGAACAAATATACAAATTAAACAGAAACAATTTTACAAACGATAAAATCGTATGTGAAATATCAAAAATGTATGAAATAGACGATTAATAATTCAATATCACAAAAGAACAAATCAAGTTAAAAATTTTACAATGTAATAAGCCGGAAGTTACTACATAATATTATCAAGACCATAAACAAAATCGTCATGAGAAAATACATATTTTACAGCAAGTAAAACACCTTGCATATAGCATTTTCTGTCGGAAGTATCATGTCTTAGAGTCAAGATTTGACCTTCAGAGCCAAAAATCACCTCTTGAGAAGCGGAATATCCGGGCATTCTAACAGAGTGAATATGAATTTCCGATTTAGATTTTGCACCTCTTGCACCGGTAATAGTTTCAAGTTCATCACAGTTGCCCAAAGAGAAGCAGTCATTTACTTCAGCCATAAGCTCTGCCGTTTTTACAGCCGTTCCGGAAGGAGCATCTTTTTTTTGATTATGATGCAATTCTATAATTTCTGCATTATTAAAATACTTTGCAGCTTCTTTTGCAAATTTCATCAATAATACGGCACCCGTTGAAAAATTTGGTGCAACCAAACAGGAAATACCCATTGTCCGTGATAAGGTTTTAAGTTCTTCTAATTGCAGCGAATTTAAACCTGTAGTACCTATAACGGGACGAACACCCATATTTAAATATTTCTTAGCATTTTCAAAAATAACTGACGGCTGAGTAAAATCAACAACAACATCGGGCTTTGTTTGAGCAAAAGTTTTTTCAATATCATTGCTTATTTTTACATCTAATTTTTTATTAAACAGTACTTCTCCGATATCTTTACCTGTTTCAAATTTATCAATTGCAGCAGATAAGGAAGTTTCAACATTTTCCGATACTGCCTTAACAACTTCCCTGCCTACTTTACCCAAAGCACCCGTAACCGCAACTTTTATCATGAATAATTCCTTTACCTTTTATAAAAATTATCTCATATAAATTTAAAAAATGACACTTTATTTATTTTTGTAATAAAATATTTGTTGTAAATATTTTATTATTATAAAAATGAGTGAAAATGATATGTCCGAAGAAAAAAAAGAATATAAAGAAACATTGAATTTACCGCAAACAACTCTCGAAATGAGAGCAAATGCTATAAATAAAGAACCAAAAACACAACAATGGTGGTACGAAAATAGTATTTATCAAAAGAATCTTGAGCAAAAAGATAAATCAAAAAAATTTGTTCTCCACGACGGGCCGCCATACTTGAGTTCTGAAAAAATACACGTAGGTACTGCATTAAATAAAATATTAAAAGATATTTTAATCAGATATAAATCACAACGTGGTTATTATGCACCTTATGTTCCGGGATATGACGGACATGGCTTGCCTATTGAAAACGCTGTTGTCAAAAAAGTAAAAGGCGGAAGGGAAGCACTGTCTCCTATTGAACTCAGAAAAAAATGCAGAGAATTTGCTAAGAAAAATCTTATCGGACAAGAAAATGAATTTAAAAGATTAGGTGTTTTGGGGAACTGGGACAATCCTTATTTGACAATTAATCCGGAATTTGAAGCCGAACAGGTTCGAGTTTTTGGAGAAATGTATGAAAAAGGGTATATAGAAAAAGGTTTAAAGCCTGTATATTGGTGTGCATCTTGTGAAACAGCCCTTGCAGAAGCGGAAGTTGAATATGCGGATCATACTTCAACATCAATATATGTTCGTTTTAAATTTAATGAAGATGATACCAAAAAAGTTTATGAAAAAGCCGGTATAAAATCTGACAAACCTTTATATGCGGTTATTTGGACAACAACCCCATGGACAATTCCGTCTAACCTTGCAATATCAATGAATGCAAGATATGAATATTCTGTTTTTGAACTTGACGGAGAGAATTATGTTGTTGCATCAGAATTAATCGCAGCATTTTTAAAGGGTATTAACAGATTGGAAAGTGAAATCAAAGTCATAGGAACAGCTTTGGGAAAAGATTTTGAATTAATGAAAACGAAACATCCGTTATACGATAGAAATTCCGTCATAATTTGCGGCGATCATGTTACTTTAGAAGCAGGAACAGGATGTGTGCACACTGCTCCGGGACACGGGCTTGAAGACTGGGAAGTGTGTTGTAAATATAATATTAAAACTTTTTCACCTTTAAATGCAAAAGGTTTATGGATAAAATCAGAAGAATTTGATGATGAAGATTTAATCGGTGTACCATATTATAAAGGTAATGAAATAGTAATAGAGAAATTAAAAACCAAAAAGGCGCTTATGGCATCAGCAGATATAGTTCACAGCTATCCGCACTGCTGGAGGTGTAAAAATCCTGTAATGTATAGGGCAACAGAGCAATGGTTTGTAAAAGTTGATAAATTCAGAAAAGAAACATTAGAAGCAGTTAAAAAAGTCAAATGGATTCCAGCATCAGGAGAAACAAGAATTTCAAATATGGTGGAAAATCGTTCTGATTGGTGTATTTCAAGACAAAGGGCATGGGGTGTTCCTATTCCTGTGTTTTATTGCAAAGATTGCGGAAAAGCTATTGTTACACAAGATACAATTGAAAATATTGCTCAAATTTTTGAAAAAGAAAG
>CANQLA010000113.1 GCA_947624605.1 Candidatus Gastranaerophilales bacterium
AGACAGCACCTGCCGCCATACCTCCAAGAATAGAATATCCATGACTTGCAATAGCAGTTTCCAGTCCTAAAAAATTTAAAGCAGCAACTCCTCCGACAAGACTTCCTGTCACAGTATATGCAGAATCTATACCGGCTGTTTTTGCAAGAGATTTGGGTATGGAATTTTTAGTTGTCATTGTAGCATTTATGGGAATTTCTCTGCCATCAGGAGTTATCAATGAATCAAATTTTACTTCTATCCAACCATCCCTGCCTCCGCGTTTTGGGTCTGTTATATTTCTGACAGTTCCGTGGGCAAGTGTACCAATCGGAATTAAAACTCCTCCTTCGCCTTTCACATCATTTGAAACTTCTGCAAAAAATTCATCACCCTCCATAGTGGTACCTCCCTGTAATACTTGAGATACAACCATTTTTATTACTTCTTTTTCTTCAATTTTATCTACTTTTCCGGTAAAAATGTCTTCTGTCTTTGGTTTGTCAAAAGTATCGGAATATTCTGCATGACCGTGTAAAACTTCACTATATACAGGCAAAGATAACTCTTGCATTATACACATTATTAATAATATTATAATAAATTTTCTCATTATAATTCCTCACACAAGAGGGCAAAAATATTATTTGTCTTTATTTTGTTCTTCTTTTCTTCTGTTATAATCTTCTAAAAAACCTGTATCAAAAACACCTTTAATAAATACTTCATCCTCTATAAGATCTTGATAAAAAGGTAAAGTTGTTTCAACACCTGTTATTACATACTCTTTAAGTGCTCTGTACATACGGCGTCTTGCTTCCTCTCTTGTAGGAGCCCAGCACATCAATTTACTTATCATAGAATCATAATAAGGTGGTATAGAATAACCGGAATATACATGTGAATCAACCCTTACACCAAATCCTCCGGGTGCAACATAACCGTTAATTACTCCGGCAGAAGGCATAAAATTCTTTGCCGGATTTTCTGCATTTATTCGACATTCTATAGCATGTCCTTTTAAAACTATATCTCTTTGACTTACCGAAAGAGGCAGCCCTGCTGCAATATTAATCTGTTCTCGTACAATATCTATGCTTGATATCAATTCCGTAATTCCATGTTCAACCTGTAATCGAGTATTCATTTCCATAAAATAAAAATTATTATTTTTATCCAGCAAAAATTCAACTGTCCCGACTCCTTCATATTTGACGGCTTTTGCTACCCTAACAGCTGTTTTGCCCAATTTCTCCCGAATTTTATCGTTGACTGCCGGAGATGGAGCTTCCTCTACAAGTTTTTGATGTCTTCTTTGAATTGAACAATCCCGTTCACCCAAATAAACAACATTTCCATGTCTGTCAGCTAAGATTTGAACTTCAATATGTCTTGGATTTACAAGGTATTTTTCTATGTATACACCTGAATTTCCAAAGAATTTTTGTGCTTCCGTTTTACAAAGAACAATATTTTCTTCAAGCTCATTTTCGGCATTTACTATTCTCATTCCTTTGCCGCCGCCACCAGCTGTCGCTTTTACTATTACGGGATATCCGGCTTTTTTACAGAACTTTTTAGCAGCATTAATGTTATCTATTAATCCTGTTCCGGGAGTAATTGGTATATCTTTTGACAACATCGTTGCTCTTGCTTGTGCCTTATCTCCCATTTTTCTTATCGCACTGCCTGACGGACCTATGAATTTAATTCCGTGCTGTTCGCAAATCTCTGCAAATGCCGCACTTTCAGACATAAATCCATAACCGGGATGTATTGCATCTGCCCCAGAAATAAGTGCCGTTGATATTATAGCAGGTATATTCAAATAACTTTTTGAACTTTCCTTCGGACCTATACAATATGCTTCCGTAGCTAAACTCACGTGCAATGAATCAGCATCTGCTTCTGAATATACTGCTACCGTCGGTATGCCTATCTCTCTGCATGCCCGAATTACCCTTACTGCTACTTCGCCTCTATTTGCTATTAATACCTTCTTAAACATCTAATATCCAGCCCTTGATAATATTTTGCACTATTTAAGCAAAAAATTCCTTAATAGTTGTAAAATATTACGTTTTGTAATTATTCTACATACATTAATACCTGTCCGTACTCAACGGGTTTAGCATTTTCCACACAAATTTTTACTATTTTACCGTCTACTTCCGACTCAATTTTATTCATAAGTTTCATTGCTTCAATAATACATACAACCTGACCTTTTTTAACTATATCTCCAACTTTTACAAAAGGTTCATCATCTGATGATGGTGCTGCATAAAATGTTCCTACCATCGGTGATGTTATCGGAGTCCCTTTAATTTCTTCTTCCTTGTTTGTATTTGTTGGTATTGGTGCTGCTTGCTGTATAACAGGTGCCGGTTGAACACATTGTTGAACAGGAATAACGTCTGAAGATATTTTTGACACAACTTCCTTATCACGTTTTATTACAATTGCTTCTTCTCCGTTTTCAAGGGTAATCTCTGTTAAATCATTATCTGCTAATATTTTCGCAAGTTTTTTTATATAATCTGTTTCAAAATTCATAATTAATCCTATACTCTGTCAAGATATTCATTTGTTCTTGTATCAACTCTGATAACATCTCCGTTCATAACAAAAAACGGAACTTGGACTACTGCTCCCGTTTCTAATGTTGCCGGCTTTGTGCTTCCTTGAGAGGTGTTTCCTCTCTCTGCCGGCGGTGTATCCGTAACTGTTAATTCAACATGGTTCGGTACATCTATTCCTATAATCCTGCCTTCGTGCATCAAAACCATAACATTCATATTTTCTTTTAAATATTTAACTCCATCTCCTATTTGATTTGATGTAATGTTCATCTGTTCATAACTTTCCAAATCCATCATTACATAATCATTTCCTTCTTTATATAAATATTGCATTTCCTTTTTATCTAATGTGGCTTTTGCTACTTTCTCTCCGGCTCTGAATGTCCTTTCTATCACATTTCCTGATTCGGCATTTTTTAATTTGGTTCTTACAAAGGCCGCTCCTTTGCCGGGTTTTACGTGAAGAAATTCCACTACTGACCAAAGTCCATTATCCAATTCTATTGTCAATCCCGTTTTTAAATCATTTACAGATATCATTAAATTTTTCCTTTTTTACTATCCTTCAAAATCATAACATAAACTTCTCTTTTCACGCAATAGAAAAATTTGCATTACTTTTTCTTATTTAATATTCATTAAAAATTTTTGATGATATAATAAAAATTAAATTTTATCAGAATGAAATTAGGAACTTATCGCTATTTTGTATTATAATCTAATGAATAAAATCTCTATTATATTTAATAAAAACTTATATTTGTTTTCTCTGTTTTTTCGACAGGCTGCAGGAACAGTCGTTTTGTTGGTAATTGCCAGATATTTGTCTGTATATAATTATGGACTTTTTTCTGGTTATAAAAATATTGCTGCTTTTTGTCTGATATTTACTAATTTCGATTTTGGTGATTATATTTTAGTTTCTTCAAAATCAAACGTTAGAAAAGTCAGATTAAAAATATCTTTATTTTTATTAAACGCTGTAAATGTTATATTCTTAATTTTTCTATTTTCTCTGTTCTTTAAAATGGATAGCCATTTTTTATTTTGGCTTGTCGTTTTGAGAACCTTTTTTGACGTTTTTTTCTTCTCTTTAATTCTCCCTTATTTTCAGGCTGCTCATAAATTTAATCAAATAGCTTCGGTTAATATTGTTTATTCTGTCGGAATATTTTTAATAGCTGTTATATCTTATATTTTTAAATTTTCTCTCTCTAAATTTTTGATTCTTAATATTATTTTAGGTATTTTAAATTTTATACAATGCTCTTATTTGGCTAAATTAAAGTATTCAATAATTCTGTTTAAATTAAAAAAATCATTAAAATATATTGATAAATCAATTATTCCTTATATTTATGTTTGTTCTTCCGTCCTGCTATATGCACAAATTCAACCTTTATTCGTATCTGTATTTATGTCTAAAGAAGATTGTGCATTATATTTTTCCGCAAATACCATTGCGAGTATTTTGGGCTTATTATTATCTGCTCAAAGACAAAAGCTACTCCCCGAATTAATAAATAAAAATGTACAATATATTAAAATGATTTTGATTAAAAACACAAAATCGATATTCTTAAATATTGGACTTATTTTTATATTTTTTGTTTTTTTCGGAAAACTATTACTGACTTTATTCTTTGGTAAAGAATTTTATTCAAATTCCTACTATATTTTGCTGCTTTTAACTGCCTCTCATTTTTTTCTTGCAATTATTTCAATATACGGGGCTTATATTACTTCGAGCGGTAATCAGTCAAAAAAATTTAAAATGCAATTTGTCGCCATCATAATTGCTCTTTTGTCTTTATTTACTTTGAAACATTTGGGTATTTACGGTGCTGCATATTCTTATCTTATTACTACAGGTTCTCTCGCTGCTTTATACTATTTTTATACAAACAGATTAATTAAAATAAATCTTTCTTATCAAGAAAATTTATAATTTTTTACCACAAACTTATTCGGCAAAATTACCCTTATATACAAATGTGACATCTGTACCTTATGTTTTAATTATTTCGGTTCTTTCTTTTTGTTTTAAAAACTTCTTTTTATTCATCTTATAAAAAATTGTAAATAAATGTTAACAATTAAAATAAAATTACTAAAGTTTTTTGATTAACTGTCGATTCTAATTACATAGAAAATAGGAAGCAACTCAAATGATTAAAAAATTAAATTCGTCAAATAATAATATTTCCTCAGGAGTTGAATTTTTACTTCAGGGAGCTAAAAAAAGAAGAGCTATTGCTGTTGCTTCCGCTAAACAAATGAGTTCCCAAATGGGAATTAAATCACAATTAGTTGCATTAAATTAATTTATTGTTTCAATTTAATGTAACACAATGAGAGAGAGTAGTAATCAATTAAATCAAGCAGATGCTTGGTTTTTTTTTATTCAAATTTCTTTAACATCATCTTTTATTAAATAGCACATTTCGCTATGAAAATCTTTGTCCGATATTTTTTCTGCAGGTAATTTTATATATTTAACAATTGCGTTTGTAAGTATATTATGATTTTCATCACAAATATTAACATCTGATGTAAAAAACTTTGAAGAATTACTAATTACTATACCCCGTCCAAATATTTCGGTATTATAAGGTACAGGTTTTCTATATTTTACTTCCAATGATAAAGTTGCACCAAGAACATTTTCATCATTAACCCAATATGCTCTGCAAGCAAGCTCATCAAGCATAGCAGCAAGCAGACCGCCGTGTACTCTGCCGGGAAAACTTTGATGTTCATCTCTGTACATAAATTTTGTCATGACAGTTCCGTCTTCCATATTATAAAATTGAGCTTTTAAACCATCTTTATTTTCCATACCGCAAATAAAGCACATTTTACTGTTTTTTTGCTTGCTTATTACTTTCATAAAATATCCTTATTGATACAAAAAAGCCCGCTTGGCGGGCTTTTTTGTTTTTGTTTTTTATTTTACTAAAGGAATTAATTCATTTGTAATATCTGTACCGGTAGAATAAAGTACAGCACCTTTTGTAAATACTACATCATATCCTTTTTCTCTGGCTTTTTGAGCAATTATTGCAGAAATACTTTTATCAATAGCTTCAAGTTTTGCTGCATAGTTTTTGTCAACTGCCGATTTTTTTACATCAAATTCTGCATTTAATTTTTTTTCAAGTTCTTGTTTCTTTTGAGCATTTGTTTCACTTTGAATTTGTTTATTTGCATTTTGTATAAATTGATTTAAATCTTTCAATTTTGCATTTTGTTCAGTTCTCAAAGCTGCTACCTGTTTTGATGAGGCAACTACTTGCTGAACATCAACAACTGCGTATTTGAAGTTTGAAGGTGAAGCTGTTGCTGTATTATTTGTTAAACAAATGGCAAAAATACCAACAACAATCAATGTCATTAATTTTGAAAAATTTTTCATATTATTTTTCCTCTCTCTTATATAACCTGCTTTTATCCTACAACGATTAAAAATTACATGCAACTTTTTAATATTTTTATTTAAAACATATATTAACTTATGTAAAAAGATTAGAATTTATAACAAGAATTTGTCAATTTAAATTTTCATTGTTTTTTAATAACTATCATCGTTTGAAAGAAAGTGTGTAATATGGTAATCGGCAGAGTAAATGCTTTAAATTTTAATTATAATAAAACAATAATTACTAAAAATAAAGAATCCGATGTATCTAATCCGATTGATAAAACACAAAAAAAAGAAAATATTTCTTCGACGCCATTTTTAAGAGCATATTTTTTAGGTGGTCAAGCTCTAAGTTTTGGCGGATTTGCTTGTTCTACCGGAGACTTTGCAGTTAAGCAATTAGATGATGTTCCTTGCTGCTGCTGTGGTGACAGAATGATTAGAGGTCAGCAAATGCCTAATGTTATACAAAGTTTTGCAACACTCAAGGGCAATGCTTTAGCTGATAAAATAGAAAAAGACAAAGATTATTTTCGCTCAAATCAAAGAGCAGTTGCTTCTTTAATTGCTGATGAAGCAAGAAAAGATGATAATCTTGATGTTTCAGGTGCACTTGAAAAAGTTAAACAAAATTTACCGCAAAAAATTAAAAATTACTGTATAAAAGTTTTAAATAACGTAAACGAGGCTGCTGCACAAGCTTATGGAAAGCAGGAAAATCCAATGTCTGCCGCTGCTTTAAAAGAGATTGATAAAGTTCAAGCAGGAAAAATTCAAAGGATGCCTTTTACAGAAAAACTCGAATCTATGAAAGGTGACTTGCAGCAATCAGAATATGAGAAAGTTCTTGATGCTGCTATGAATTTGCCAGAAGGTATGAACACTGTAATTAAAATTGTAAACAAAGAAAAAGGAGG
>CANQLA010000114.1 GCA_947624605.1 Candidatus Gastranaerophilales bacterium
TAACAATCTCTAAACTCTCTCTCTAAATTAATTTTACCCTCTTTTTGAGGGTATTTTTTTTTAATGTTTTAATTTTTATTTTTATGTATAATTTATCAGAGGTAATTTTTATGAAAAATAAGTTTGTTAGTATTTTATCAATTGTATTTTTAACAATTTTAGGTGTAAATAACAGTTGTGCAGCTGCCCAAAGAGAATACAAATTTACACCGGTAATTGATAACAAAACCCGAATAGAAATCGCCAGAACACTTATTCCTAATGATTTTAATGCAAAGACCGACGTAATATGGGAAAGAAACTTTGAGCAACCTGCGTTAATATACATAAAAACAAATTCTAATAACGAAGATGTATCCTTTTTCTATTCTTCAGCAAAATCGTTTGCCGATTCAATACAAGAGAAAAGAACTAACGATGTTAATCAACAAGATAATTTTTTGAAGGTTTTTAAAAAAAATTTTTATACTCCCGAACAATATGTCCTTTACACAATAAATGATTTGAATCCCGGTGTTACTGATATTAAGCTTGAATTTGAAGATAAAGGGTCAAAAGAGCTTTTAGATTACCTCACAGGTGAAATGTATCAAAAAATTTTTCAAAAAGAAACCGATGTAAAAACCGATAAACGTGCATCGGAAATCAAAATTACAAATCCATATATTCAACCATATATAGCAACTTATTCTTACAATATCGGGGAGAAATCTTATAAACAGACTTTTATCACAATGTTTTCTTCAATAACTTTTGATTACACCTCAAAAACATCGTATGATAAATTTGAAACTATTACAAAAAAATTGTGGACTAATAATGGTTTTTATTCCTACCGTGCGGAAAAAGATAAATACGAAAAATACTTGGACGATTTTATAGTATTTGTTTCAAATTCCGTTATTAACCAAAAGACTAAAGATACAATGGAATTAGTCAAAAAAGAAATGAATATAGAGTTAAATCCGTCATATCGTGACATTTATAGCGGAAGCAGTTTAAAACAATTACCTTCCGATCTTTTCAAACGATATTATATTGGCGGTTTTCCGGATTATTCCGAAAGAGAAGATGCTAAAAAGCCTAATTTAGAAGAAATTCGTTGGTTATCTTGGAAACTTGCACCTCAAAAACAATACACATACAGAAAAATTACAAATTTATGGAGGCAAAGTATATATATTCCTCAACAATACAAATACGTATATTATAATATGTTTTCGGGGAAATTGTATATTAGTACGGAAAATGTTAAATTAAAAGGCAAATGGACAAAATTAAAACCATTATTAAAGAATTAAAAAGATTTTAATTTTCATTATTTTAGATTAAAAGCCCGTTTTTTCCTTTTAAAACGGGCTTTTAAAAATATTTATCAAATAAATTTATAAACTTTCAGGTGAAGCAATTTTGCCCAAAATTGCACTTGCCGCTGCAACGGCAGGTGATGCGAGATAAACTTCACTTTCCGTATGACCCATTCTTCCTACAAAGTTTCTGTTTGTTGTAGAAACTGCTCTTTCACCTTTAGCTAAAATTCCTGCATGACCTCCCAGGCAAGGACCGCAAGTAGGTGTAGATACTGCTCCGCCTGCTTTTACTATTGTTTGAATGTATCCTGCTTCAATTGCTTCAAGGTAAATTTGTTGAGTTCCGGGGAATACTATTAATCTTACATTCTTATCAACTTTTTTGCCATTCAGTATTTCTGCCGCAATTTTTAAATCACTTAATCTTCCGTTTGTACAGCTTCCTATAACTGCCTGGTCAATTTTTATTTCTCCCACTTGTGAAATGGGTTTGGTATTTTCCGGCAGGTGAGGAAATGCAACTGTTGGCTCTATATCTTCTGCCCTGTATTTTATTGTTCTTATATATTGTGCTTCTTCATCGCTTTTATAAATTTTGTACGGTCTTCTTGAACGGTTTTTTAAATACTCTTCTGTTTTTTCATCCGCTGCAATAATACCTGTTTTTGCTCCTGCTTCTATTGCCATGTTGCAAAATGTAAATCTGCCGTCCATATCCATTTCTTCTATAACATTTCCGCCGATTTCCAATGCCTGATATAAGGCTCCGTCCACACCTATATCGCCTATTAAGTGTAAAACCAAATCCTTTGCACTTACCCATTTATTTAGTTTTCCATTAAATTCTACTTTTATGGTTTCGGGTACTTTAAACCACGTTTCTCCCGATGCCATACCGCATGCCAAATCCGTCGAACCTACTCCTGTTGCAAATGCTCCTATTGCTCCGTATGTACACGTATGTGAGTCTGCTCCTATAATCAAATCTCCGGCTGTTACTATTCCTGCTTCCGGTAACAGAGCATGTTCTATTCCCATTCTGCCTACTTCAAAAAAGTTTTCAAGTTCTTGCTCTTTTGCAAATTCTCTCAGTATCTTTACTTGTTCTGCCGATTTAATATCTTTATTTGGTACAAAATGATCCGGTACAAATACTACTCTCGTTTTATCAAATACTTTTTCCGCTCCGATTTTTTTAAATTCACGAACCGCTACAGGTCCCGTAATATCATTTGCTAATGTAATATCTACTTTTGCCGTAATAAGCTGGCCGGGCTTTACTTCTTCAAGTCCTGCATGGGCAGCAAGGATTTTTTCTGCTATATTCATTGGTCTTGTCATCGTTATTTCCTTTTTTTTAACTTTTTGAATTTAATATATTATAAATATTATGTTTTTTCAAACAAATTATAATGTTATAATATTATTGTTATTGTTTATGGATTTTTTATGAAAAAGACTAATTACGATTATTTTAAAACTGAACCGTTTAAAAGTTTCTCAACAAAAGAACTTTATCATTATACTTCTCCAAAAGCTTTAAAAGGTATTTTAAAAAGTAATAATTTATGGTTTTCAAATATTTATTTCCTTAACGATAAAAGCGAGATGAAATATACTTATATGCTTGCTTTAGAACTTTTAAAACATTTTAAAAAAGATTTGGATACTGAATTTTATACTAAACTTAATTCTCTTTCCGAATATATGACCTGTAATACTTATTATGCGGAAGAAAGTGAAGTATTTGCGAGATTGGAATATTATGTTCTGTGTCTTTCAACCGCAAATAACTGTCTAAGCCTGTGGAGCAACTATACTAAAACAAACGATAATACAGGATATAGTATTGCTTTTTCTTTTGAAAAATTAAAAGATTGCGTGGAATCAAAAGGCTATGAATTTGTTGAATCTGCACCTGTTTGTTATGAAATTGCAAAACAAAAGGAAATGTTATCGGATACTATTTTAAAATTTAATGAAAAATTTAAAAATGCTAAAAACGGAAAAGAAAAACAAGTAACTATTTGGGACATAATTGATAATTTAAAAATTTACAGTGTATTTTTGAAACACCCTGCTTTCATAATGGAAAACGAATACAGAATTGTTATAGGTATCCGTACTCACTCACACGATGAAAATTGTGAATTTGAAATTCAAAATGGAATTTTTGTTCCGCATATAGAACACGAAATGCCCGATCCTGAAGAGAGTTCCATCATTAATTCAATAACTATTTCACCTACCTGCGATAAAGATTTGGCAGTGTACAGCGTCAGAAAATTAGCTAATTCCACTAAACATTATAACCTTATTATAAAAACTTCCGATATCCCTCTCAGGACACAAGCAAATTAAATAATTCATTTTGCAAATACTTCTTTAGTACACTAAATCTAAAATTTTATAATAAAATTGTTTGTTATTTTCATTTATAACTTTCGACCTACCTATTTATCATATTCGCTTATTCTGCCAAAAGAAGCTTTTTTTAAACGTAATTGTTTTTTGTCGGTATTTATCATATTTAAATCAGAGAGCCAAAACTAAGGACAAAAACACTTTTAGTCAATTCTTAATCAAATTTAATGCATTAAAAACACCTATTTAATAACCTCATTTGCCAATTTTTTGCTTATTATATCCATTGCATATTTATTTGGATGGTAACCGTCAGCATCTATATATTTTATATCTTGAAGTGAATCATTTATTAATTTGGCGGCATCAATTACAATAATGCCTTCTTTTTTTAATTCATTCCATCTTTCTGTTTCAATAAACCACCTGTCAAATCCGTCATTACCGTTATACAATAAAACTATAAATTTTACATTCGGATATTTTTCTTTTAATTTTTTGTCAGATTCAATTAAATATTTTTTTATCAGATCAAAATTTTTATCATGATATTTAGGTGCGAGCCTGATATTATACTCCAAATATGCAAGCCATAGTTTAATGGGATAGAACTTCCATAAAGGAAGCATAACAGCATTTATTTTTTCTAATTTTCCGTTTTTAATTTTATATCTTAAGTATTCACCATCAGACCAAGGATCATAAACCAACTTTTGTGTTCTTCTTGCGTGGTCACTAATAAACGTATAAATCACATACTCAGGCTCTGGAAGTTGATTAAATATATCATCTTTTTCAAGTTGATAATACATGTGCTGAATACCCCAAGACGGATACGCTCTATTATATACAGGTCTTTTAGTATATTCTGAAAGTAAAAAACCAAACGTTTCTTCAAATGGTGCATCTCCTTGTAAACCTCTCCCATATATAAAAGAACAACCAAAAAGCCAGATAGCCGGTTTTTTATATTCTTTACCGGCAGGTGGTCTGTATTGTCCGTTTTTTTCAAACCATTCTATCGTTGTTTCGTCATATAACCGAAATCTGTTTTGCAACCAAGAAGGAAATTTTACTGTTTTCTTTGCTTCAGGCGGCATAAAAGATAAGCAGTTTTTGATGACCATTTTGTATCCTATAAAATCCAAAATAGCTATAAAAATGATAAATATCAATATTTGTATTGTATATTTTTTCATTTATTATTTCGCTTGTGTTATAATTGGTATAATAATTATAACACACATACTTATTTATGAAAAAGTATAATTTCGTCAATATTTTATATTTTATCATTACTATCTGTATTGTAATTTTAGGAATAAAATACAGAACTGAAGTTTGGCTATATGAACCAGGATTTTTTGGTGATGAAGGTTCCCTGGTTACTAATATACAAACAAGAAATGTCTTTGAACTTTTATTTGCGGCAAAAGAACATATAATGAGTGCTCCGTATATATTTCTTTTTGTTTCAAAGATAATTTATAATTTTTTTGGTTTTAATGAAACTGCTTTAAGATTTATACCATATATTTCGGGAATATTCTCTATTGTACTAAGTCTGTTTCTTTGTCAAAAAATATTTACCAGAAAAGAAATCAGTTTAATTTTTCTTCCGCTTTTTATATTTAATTATCAATTATCTTATTATTCAATGCAATTTAAACAATATTCTTCAGATGTTTTATATACAATAATTTTAATATATTTGTTTTTATGTTTCAAAGATAAAATTTCAGACGAAAAATCCACACTAACAGCAGGTACAATTTTTGGAATAACAGGATTTTTCAGTTTTCCAAATATTTTTGTAGCAGCAGCAATGTATATACATTTCGTTTTTAAATTTTTTAGAGAAAAAAAATATAAAGAAATTATTTTTTTAACTTTTCCGTTTGTCACAGGATTAATAACTGAATATTGTATAAATTTTTATGACACTCTTCACAGCGACATAATGAATAGCTGGGAATGGGAAAATACAACCTTTATATTTCAATCTTTTTCTGTTTTTATGGAATACTTACAATATACGATAGGAAATTATTATTATCATAAATACTTTATTTTAGCATTATTTATATTGGGAATAATATATTTATTAATAAAAGAAAAAAATATACTTTTTATTTTAATTACCCCAATTTTTTTAAATGTAATTTCAGGTTTTTTAAAGCTGTATCCCTTTGACATTTCCAGGGTAATAGTATATACCTGCCCGATTATATTAATTATTTTTTTAAAGCCCTTTGATATCCTAGGAGCCGAAATAATCAAAAAAAATTTTATACTTAATTGTTTAATTTCGCTGTTAATTATAGGACTCGGTATTTATACATGTATATTATCATACAATTTTAGAATAAAATCTTTTGTAATAGGTGAAAATAATTATTATTTTTATACATCAAATGCTAAAGAATATGTAAAAAAATTAAACACAAAAAGTATTTTACAAGACGATATAATATTTGTAGACAGACTCGGAGAAGGTATTTTTAATGTATATGATAAAAATCAAAAATATAATAACAATGTGATATTTCAATCATTTCCCGAAGCATTATCCGTTCACGACCCAAGATGGGGGGAGGTAAATTCTCAAATAGTATGTCTTGATGATATTCCCAAAAACAGCCATTTATATTTTTATAATACAAGATTATACAGAGGTGATTTTGCACAAATGGATCAAATAGAAAAATGGATAAAAGAAAATACAATTATAATAACAAAAGAAACGGATTATATTGGTGATTTTCTTTATGTAAAAAAAATAAAATAAAAAGTTAAAATAGAGAGCATCTGATTCGATAATAATATTTTTACAACTTTTATTGTTTTTTTTGTTTGATTACGCTCTGCTAGCCCAATGTACTTACTATCTGAAGAACTTTTACTGCTATTTTTCTTTGATTATCAATATAAAAATTATTATTGTCGTCATTTCTAAATAATTCTTCTTTGTTACTATTACTCATTAAAACCCCTTCTTTATTTTATCTTTTCTTCATTGTAATAATTCTTGGTAATAAATCTATTATTAGTATATTTCCATCTGGCAATTGTATACCTTGAATAAACATATAAAAATAACCAGCAGGTCAGGCTGTGCCTGAAAAACTTACTAATTAATATTTTTTCTTTAGGTACTTTTGATGTCAAAAGTACCGCAAAACCACCCGCTGTAACTTCGTAACTTATT
>CANQLA010000115.1 GCA_947624605.1 Candidatus Gastranaerophilales bacterium
CTCAAACCAAAATGTTAGCACAAGATTATTATGAAGGCATATTTAAAAGAGCTGAACATACTCTTAAAATTGATCACCACCCAAAAATTGAAAAAGAAATTGATGGTAAAAAAGTCATAACTAATAATTTCGCCGACTTAAACCTGGTTGATACAAATTGCGGTGCTGCTACTCAATTATTGATGCAGTTCGCTGAACCTTTAGGTATTGAACCGAAACAACTGTCAAAAACTTTCAATAATGCCGTATATACTGGTCTATTAACTGATACCGGCGGTCTTAAGTTCTCTCAAAATATCTTAGCTTTCACTGATGCTGCTAAATTGTTGGAAAATGGTGTTAATAATCGTGAAATGCAGAATAATGCTTTAGGAAATACTCCTAAATCTGTCTTGAAAGTTAAAAATTTAGCAGAATCAAAAATTCAATATTCTGATAATGGCAAAATTGCATTTATGATTGAAGATAAAGAAATCGCTGAAGCTAAAAGTATTGCTAAAAAAGAAGGATATTTTCAAGAAGCTAAAGATGCTATTAAAGGTGTTGCAGGTTCTATGCCCGAAATTAAAGGCGTTGAAGTCGGTTTTAAAGTTTCTCCTTTCCAAGGCAAAGCAAGTTTCAGCGTTAGAAGTTTACATGCCGATGTAAGTGAAATAGCTCGTAAGTACGGTGGCGGCGGTCATAAAAACGCTTGTGCCTTTTCTCTTGATCTTCAAGGCAGACCTATTCAAGATGTCGTTCAAAAAATTGTTGATGAGTATAACCAAGCAATTAAAGAACAAGGTTATTAATATTTTTTGTTTTCATAAAATTTATTTAAAAGAGGATTTACATCCTCTTTTTTTTGAACTTTTTTATCATTCTTTCGTTATATATGATATATTAGTTCTAAGGAGATAAATATGAAAAAATTTTTAAGCATATTAATCGTTTATTTTGTTTATTCTGTGTCTGTTTTTGCTCAAAATTATACAATTCAGTCAGTTCATTCTTATAATCAAAATTATGTCCCCAAAAACTATACTACCGGCGAACAAGTCATCAATTCCGCCTTTGATGCATTTTGTCAGGGTTCACGAAACTTTTTATTACAATCTTCTTCTCAATCTGTTAATTCTATACAACATTTTGTTTTTGATCCGTATTTAATTGAAATTGACGGTATCAGATATATGCTGGTTAAAGATAATAATGATGGTAAATTTGATTTTAATGATATCTTAGGTATTGAAGATACTCCTTCTAATATTTTTGCTTCTTTAAGAACTCTTGATGCAAATCATGACAATAAATTAACAGGTCAAGAACTTCAAAATGCTAATATTCGTTTGGTTAAAATTAACAGTAACGGAAAATTGGCATTTGATAATAAATCTCAAGATTTTGAAACTTCCGATATCGTATTTATTCATCTTTCGGAAATAAGAAAAGCATACAATAATAATGGTAATGTTGGTGATTTTGGCTACTATGACGCTGTTATAAAAGACAAATCCGGCAATAAAAAACTTGTTACCGGTGTTGTCACTTTTGAAAGCAAAGTTAATATTCAAAAATATTTTATTTAATATATTAAGATTTTATATTCAGTATTTATAAGAATGTTCATTATAACTCTTAATGACTTGACATAATATAAAAAATAATATAAGAAATTATTATGTTATAATCAGAAAGAGGTAAAAATGAATATTCCTGACGGATTGTTATGCTCAAAAACACATGAATATATACGTGAATGCAATGAATATGCTTTGGTTGGGATTACGGACGTATTAATTTCTAAACTTGGAGATATCATTTTTGTTGAGTTTCCTGAAATTAATTCCTTTTATTCTAAAAAAGAAGTCTTTGCAACTATTGAATCTGATGGTCTTGCTGAAGAATTATATATGCCTGTCGCAGGAAAAATTATAGAAATAAATCCTCTTTTATATGATAATTTTACTCCTTTGAATACTGAACCTTTATCTGAAGGTTGGCTGTTAAAAGTCGAACCTGAAAATTTGCAAGCAGATATATATGATTTAATTGATTATGATGATTATAAAAACGATAATAACTGGCAGAAACAATAGGTAAAATGACCGGAGAAAAAAAAGAGTTATATATAGTTTCTTTACTTTGTATTTTATGCCTCTTTGTGTATGCACTTCAACTTAATGGATACCCCTTAATGGAAGCTTTTCTTGAGGCTAAATATGTTGCCTCTGCTTCAAACTTGTTTGATTTGACAGATATTTTTTCTCCTCAATTAAATGGTTCATGATGTTTTTTAAAGGTACTCTTACAGAATTTTCCGCCAGAATCATATCCGTTTTAATTGCATTTGTAACTGTGTTTATAATTTATTTTATATTCAAAAAAATTATTAATCGAAACTTTGCTTTCCTCGCTTGTTTAACGTCAATTTCAACAATATGTTTTACCATTGTTACGTCTGTATCTTCTCCTGCAATGATGTCTTCTTGCCTTTCCGTTATGTCTGTATTATTTGGAATTGCTCCTCTTTTTGTTGATTGTAAACAAAATGAAAAAAAATATTTTTTTCTATTTTGGATTCTACTTTCTATGTCTGCTTTGACTTTGGGATTTTCAGCAATTATCTTCCCTTTATTTTTTATTTTGGCTGCATATCTGATTTTAGGAAGTTTTAAATTGTTTATAAAACCTGTAAATTTTCTGCCGGGATTTGCTTTTTTCATCATATTTATTGCTTTATGGCTATTAGCAGGTTGCAAAATTAATGGCTTCGACTATTTACTTGAAATTGCATTCTATATGAAACCAAAATTGTTTAGCCTTGATAACTTTAGTGAATTTAATAATTTTATTACAAATTTTTTCTTATATTGTTTTGTTGGAATTATGCCTTGGTTTTTTTCTTTATGTGCTATTTTAATTAAAACTATGAGAAATTTGATTAAATATTTCAATGTAAATAAAGAAAATCAATTCGTTTTATTAATGCTTTTAGCATTATTGTTATCACTTTCCATTTATATTTTATATGGAATTAATGATTTTTGCAGAATAACATCACCCGTATTTTTTGCTTCATTTATTGTTGCCTATTATTGGTACAGGCTTATATTTTATGGCGATTATCCAAAAACTTTACATGTTTCTTCTTTGTTATTGTATACATCTTTAATTTCATTAGCTGTTGGAATTGTTTTTACTTACATTTTTCTAAATCCAATGCAAAAATTATACATAGAACCTCTGATGATTCCTATCATTACAGTTACTTTGTTATCTGCCATACCGGGCATTATTGCTGTTTTATTAAAGAGAAATATTGTTAATTATTCAATTCATATTCTTCTCTCTGTATTATTATTTTTCATTATGAACGGAATATTTTTTAATTATGTTAATTCTTTTGGTTCTGATGATTTAGTACTCTTATCTAAAAGAGCTGAAAAAGATAATGCTGTTCTGGTAACTTTTGATATCGGGGATAAATATGTAATGCCATATTATTATAATAATTCCGTAGTTTTTAACGATTTTATATCACAAGAAGAAATCTTTGATAAATATGGTGATACAAAAAATATTTATATTATCTTGAAACTTACTGATTTAGCCTATTTTGACCAATTCTTTACCTATGAAGTTGTTGAAACAGGAAAACATTACTGTGAAATTACTAATTTAAAACTGCTCAATAATAATGAAAAAGTTAACAAAACTGAACTCTAATATAATAAAATTTTTATAATATTCCCGCAATTTGTGCTAAATATTGTCCTGTGTATGAATTTTTACAAGCTGCTATTTCTCGTGGTGTACCCTGTGCTACAATATAACCGCCGTTTTCGCCGCCTTCCGGCCCCAAATCTATTATATTATCTGCTATTTTTATTATATCAAGATTATGCTCAATTATTATTATTGTATTTCCGGCATCTGCAAGTTTATGTATGATTGAAATCAATTTATCTAAATCTGCCCAATGCAGACCTACAGACGGTTCATCCAGCAGATATAATGTTCTTCCTGTCGCTTTTTTGTTTAATTCTGCTGCAAGTTTTATTCTCTGTGCTTCTCCTCCCGATAGGGTGTCAGATGACTGCCCAAGTCGTATGTAATCAAGTCCTACATCCTTTAATGTTTTTAATCGATTATATATTTTGGGAATGTTTTCAAAAAATTCCATTGCCTCCGCAACACTCATGTTTAATACTTCTGATATGTCTTTACCTTTATATTTGACTTCAAGAGTTTCTCTATTATATCTTTTGCCGCTGCATATATCACAAGTTACGTACACATCTGACAAAAAACTCATTTCAATACGTTCTACACCATCTCCTTTGCAGGCTTCACATCTACCACCTTTTACGTTAAAACTGAATCTTCCTGCTTTGTAGCCTCTCATTCTCGCTTCGTTTGTTTTTGCAAACAATTCTCTTATATGTGTAAATACATCTGTATATGTTGCAGGATTAGAACGAGGTGTCCTTCCAATTGGAGATTGATCTATATTTATTACTTTATCTATGTTTTCAAAACCGTCAATTCTCTCTATTCCTTGCGGCTTTGGACGATTTCCTCTGAGCTTATGCAATGCATATTCATATATTAAATCATTCATTAATGTCGATTTCCCTGAACCGCTCAGACCTGTAATTACATTTATCATTCCAAGTGGAATTTTTATGTTAATATTTTTTAAATTATTTTTTGACGCATTGATTAAACTTAAATATTTACTATTACCTTCTCTTCTATATTCAGGAAGTTCTATTTTTTTTCTTCCGCTTAAATAATCTCCTGTTAAAGAATTTTTGCATTTTATTATATCCGTTAAATTCCCTTGACAAACTATATTTCCCCCAAATTCTCCTGCGTTAACTCCTATATCTACAATATAGTCTGCATTTCTAATTGTTTCTTCATCATGTTCTACTACTATTAGTGTGTTTCCTAAATTTCTCAAGTGTAAAAGTGTTTTAATCAAAAGGTCATTATTGTACTGATGTAAGCCTATTGATGGTTCATCCAATACGTATAAAACACCTGTAAGTCCGCTTCCTATTTGTGTCGCAAGTCTTATCCGCTGTGCTTCTCCTCCCGATAATGAGCCTGCATTTCTTGCACAATCAAGATATCCTAACCCTACATCTATTAAAAATTTTAACCTTGATATAATTTCATTTATTATTTGTCTTGATATATTTAATTGATAATCAGTAAGTTCTAACGGTAATGTTGAAAAAAATGAAAAGGCATCTTTTACCTGCATCTTGCATACTTCATATATGTTTTTATTTCCTACCGTTATGGATAGAGGAAATGGTTTTAATCTTGCTCCTTTACATTCGGAACACGGAATTGCTGACATATACTTTTGTACATCTTCTCTCACTTCATCTGATGAGGTTTCGTTATATTTCTTTGTAAGATATGGTATAACACCTGTAAATGGAATATATCTTTTTTCCAGATATTCATTGTTAAAACTCATATATTCCATATGAACTTTTATTCCGTTGCTTCCATATAATATTATATTTTGATGTTCTTTCGGAAGCTCCTTGAATGGTGTATCCATATTGATTTTAAATTCTTTTGAAACTGATGATAAAATTTCATGATAATATGGATTTCCTGTTCTTGCCCAAGGATAAATTGCTCCTTGATTTAGTGATTTTGTGTCATCCGGTACAATTAAATCAGGATTGATTTCATAATGTGCTCCCAGCCCTGAACAAACTGGACACGCTCCCTCCGGAGTGTTGAAACTGAACAATCGTGGTGAAATCTCTTCAAAACTTAAATTACACACAGGACAAGATGCTTTTTCACTGTATATTGTTATTTCATTGTCTATTTCCGTATAAAGTATTCCGTCTCCTTTTTGTAAAGCAAGCTGTACACTGTCTGTCAGTCTTGATGATATACCTTCTTTTGATATAAGTCTGTCTATTACAATTTCTATATTATGTTTAACATTTTTATCTATTTTTATTTCTTCGTCAACTTCGTTTAGATTTATAATTTTTCCGTCTATTCTTACTCTTGCAAATCCTTCTGATTTTATACTTCTTAAAAGAGCTGTGTATTCACCTTTTTTACCCCTTATAACAGGTGCGAAAATCTGAAATTTTGTACCTTGAGGTAAGGTCATTATTTTATCCACTATTTCATCAACTGTTTGCGGTACTACTTCCCGTCCGCATTTCGGACAATGAGGAATACCTATTGCTGCATATAATATTCTCAAAAAATCGTATATTTCTGTTGTTGTTCCAACTGTTGAACGAGGATTGCTGCTTGTTGATTTTTGATCTATTGCTATTGCCGGTGATAGTCCGTCTATACTTTCTACATCAGGTTTATCAAGCTGTCCGACAATTTGTCTTGCATATACAGAAAGACTCTCTATATACCTTCTTTGTCCTTCCGCAAAAATTGTGTCAAATGCCAGAGAACTCTTCCCTGATCCGCTTACTCCCGTAAAAACTATTAATTCATTTTTCGGAAGTTCAAGATTTATATTTTTTAAATTATGCTGTTTTGCACCACGTATAATAATTTTTTCATTCATATTTATATTATTACATAAATCAAATAAATTATTTTATAAATTATTTTTCATAGTCCAAATACCGCAAGGACAAACTCCGGCACATATACCGCACCCAATACATCTCGATATATCAGAATAATATTTGACATTGCCATCTTCATCAACATATCGTTCTATGGCTTTTTGCGGACAAGCATTTAAACACATTTTACAATCTCTGCATAAGCCACAACT
>CANQLA010000116.1 GCA_947624605.1 Candidatus Gastranaerophilales bacterium
ATATCTTCAATCGGCACTTTTGTGTCGACTCTGTGCATATAATATAAATCAACATAATCTGTTTTTAATCTTTTTAGTGAGCCTTCAATTGACTTTCTTATTGTTTCAGGCCTTGAATCTAAAATCTGATTATGTTCTTTATCTGTTTGAATGCCAAATTTTGTTGCGATTTTTACATTTTTTCTAATAGGTTCTAGAGCACTACCTAACAATTCTTCATTTGTATATGGCCCATAGCATTCAGCTGTATCAAAAAATGTTACTCCTAATTTTTCATAAGCATATCTTATTACTTTTATCATTTCATTTGTATCGTGGGGATTACCATAGCCATGGCTCATTCCCATACAGCCTAAGCCGATTTTTGAAACTTCTAAATTTCTTAATTTTCGTTTTTCCATATTAAATTCTCCTTTATTTTTAGTTATCAAAAGCACATTTTGAAAATATTTTATATATCACTTGATGCTAAATCATTTATCAATGAAGAACATCACTAATACAAGCATGATGAGCCATCTATTTTACAATATATTTTTCAAATATTGATTTTATTTGAATATCTGCAAACTTTTTAGTCCAATCTTTTGGTTCAAATGCACCGTCTGACATGCACCAAATTGTCATCATTCCGTACAATTGAGTTATTATTAAATGCGTTAATAAATTTGTCGGAGTATCTTTTTTTAATTCATTGTTTTTTACTGCCCTATCAAGGATATTTTTTAGCATTTCATAATCATATTGCCATTTTTTATTGTCATAATTTTCAGGTGCTTTATTAGGGTCAATTACTCCTTTAATCCAAACCCTTGTCATATTTATTCCATATCTTTCAACTTCTTTCATAAATTCGTCAAAGTAATAGCTGAGTTTATCAATGATACTTTTGTCTTGCATTTTATTGATACGTTCTTCAATATCTGCAAAAAGATTTCTGCAAATTTCAAATACTACATCATCTTTGTGTTTGAAATATGTGTAAAAAGTACCTTTTGCAACAGCACAATGATTTGTAATATCATCAATACTTAATTCATCAAATTCATTTTTCTGCAATAGTTCATAGACAGCATCTAAAATTTTTTGACGAGTTTTTAATGCCATTTCTTGTCTTTTTGTCATATTTTTTACCCTAAAACACATTTACATTTTTTATTCTATACAAAATGAACAAAAAGTCAATGACTTAATGTATAATAAAATATTAAAAAGTATTACTTAAAGAATTAAATAAAAACACCTTGTGATGCAAACTTTTTGGCAAGATAATTTCAAATTTTTTATAATAGATTTTTTGTTATCGAATTATGCTCTATCAACCTACTACTAACACTCATCAATCTTGCCTTCTAAAATTTCATTCAAACATTCAAAAAACTCTTTCAGGCAACAGATTTTAAGCGAATAGTAAACATTAGAGCCATCTTTTCTGTGTCCGACCGATTTCAATTTTTGTAAACATTTTGAAATGTATGGTTGTTCGCTTTTTTGCAGTTTTTGATGAATTTCACACACGCATTTTTCGCCCGTTTTCAAGTCTGACATAATTCTATCTGTAGATAAATCAGGTTAACTAACCGTAAAACAGTGAAAGGAAATTTTTATGTCACAAGAAGGAGCTAATCAAGATTTAGAACAGCAAAAACAACAAGGAAATCAAGAAGCAAAGTTTACGCAAGCGGATTTAGACAAGCAGGTAGGGAGCTAAAAAAAATCGTGATAATAAAAATGCAACAGTAAATAAACATCTTCAGACTTTAAGTAAATTATTAAATATTGCTGTTGCAAATGGATTATTAAATAAAAATTCTATGTGGTCTGTAAAAAAACTCAAAGAAAATAATTATACTCATACAAACGCAATAAACAAAAGAAATGCTATCGAACTTTTGTGTTCTTAATTTTTTTAGCACTATAACATTATATATTATCAAACAAAGTCAGTCGAGAAGGTCGGTAAATAGTCGGCAAAATACAAATATAATGATTTTTTACAAAAAAAAAGAAGATCGAAACCCTCTTTTTTAATGGTGGGAAGCAATGGACTCGAACCATCGACCTTACGCTTATCAGGCGTACGCTCTAACCACCTGAGCTAGCCTCCCAATCTCACTTTTTATTCTTACACAGACAAGAAATAAAATCAAGTTTCAAAATTTTCATCTTTACTCATTGGTCTTAATAGTATTATTGAATTCAAATTTAATTGCAAAAAATCATGATGCTCTATTTTTCTATTAGGATATCCTCTGTGAGATATTGTACAATCCTTTATTGCAACAAACCTTCTACCACCATTTAATATATCTGATAATAATCTGTTCTTTCGACCGGTTCTCGGCATAAATACTTTTCCGGATATTTCATAATCCTTTGTTATAACTAATACTCTTTCCGACCATATACCCGATATAAAATCTTTTTCTATTTCTTCAAACGAATTCATCCTAACCTCCGTCTTTAATTTAACGAGTATGATTGGAACAAGGGCAAATATAATGCTAATGCCAGAAAACAGACAATTCCTCCTATGAATATTAACATTAAAGGTTCAATCATCTTTGTTAATGCATCAACTATCCTGTCAAGTTCTTCATCTATGAATTTTACAGCTTGATCCATCAAATCTCCTAATCGACCAGATTGTTCTCCTGTAGATATCATAAATAAAATCATTTGAGGGAAAATTCCGGTAGACTTAAGTGCAGTGGAAAGATGCATACCTTCTTGCACTTTCTTTATTGAATTTTTCACCGCATTATTCATTGTTGTTATGCTGAATGTCATATTCGATAAATATAAACAATTAACTATCGGTATACCTGCTTCATAAGCAACTTGCAATACCGACAAAAAATTTGAAAATGCTGAATATTTTAATAATTCACCTACCAAAGGGGTCGCAAGCAAAACTTCATCTATTCGCCTTCTCGATGGCGGCCATTTGAATAATGATGTAATTCCCCAGACTATCGATACAATTATAATAGGAATTAAAAACCATTTATCTTTTAAAAATTCTCCTAAATCTATACATATTTGCGTTACTAACGGCAGTTTTGCTCCTGCTGTATCAAACATATCTTTAAATGCAGGAAATACAAAAACTAACATTATAAGTACTACAACATGCGCTAATACAATTACAAATACAGGATATGCTAATGCTGAAAAAACTTTACCTCTCGTATCCGCTTCCTTCTTTAATAATTCAATAAGCCTTCCTAACGTTTTTTCCATTTCTCCTGATTCTTCTCCCGCACGAACCAGCCCGATATAAACAGCACCAAATATCTCAGGATACCTCGATATTGTATCCGAAAATGTCGTTCCTGCAATAATTTGATTTCTTATTTCCCTCGAAAGTAACCGTATACGACGACTACCTGCGTCTTGCTCCATAAAAATTAATGATTCTATTATTGGTAAACCGGCTCTGTTCAAAGTTAAAAATGTCGATGTAAAATCCATTTTTTCCTTTAACGTCAATGATTGCAGTGAATGTAACGATAGCTTCTTATTCCCGTTTGAACCGGAAGAAAATGTAGTATCTGAAGTAACCTTTGTCGGAAGATACCCTAAATCCTTCACGGTCTGTCTGGCAGATTTTACATCATCAGCTTCAACTTTACCCTTGATAATTTCACCTTTTTTATTTAATGCAACATAATTAAATATCGGCATTTTTCATTCCTACTCATTTACCGGACCTAAAACACGTATAAATTCTTCTATTGTAGTCATTCCTGCAATGATATGATACAAGCAAGATTGCTGCAACGTTCTCATTCCTGCACCAATTGCAGCTTCCTCTATTTGAATATCATGTGCTCCTACCGCAATTAGTTTTTTTATTTCTTTTGTTACTTGTAAAACTTCATATAAACCTAATCTGCCTTTGTATCCTTCATTTTTACAGTTCTCACATTTTCCGTGTTTATAAATCTTTATTTTCATAAAATGTTTAATGTCTTCTTCATTTGACATTACAAGCCTTGCTTCAGCTTCTGTCGGATAAGTTTCTATCTTACAATCATCACATAGTCTTCTGACAAGCCTTTGTGCAATAACACCCGCTAATACGGACGAAATTAAATAATCCTTGGCTCCCATCTCAATTAATCTCGTAACTGTTGCTGCCGCTGAATTGGTGTGGATTGTAGATAGCACTAAGTGTCCTGTTAACGCTGCCGCAATTGCTATATCTACTGTTTCTATATCACGTATTTCACCTACCAGAATGATATCAGGGTCTTGCCTTAATGCCGCTCTTAAACACGATGCAAATGTAATACCTGCCTTTGGATTTATTTGTGTTTGGTTTATTCCTTCAATACGAATTTCTATAGGATCCTCAATTGTAATAATATTAACTTTTTCATCATTTAAATTTCTTACTATTGAATATAAGGTTGTCGTCTTACCTGAACCTGTAGGACCTGATGCTAATATTATACCGTTCGGTACGCTTATCATTCTCTCTATACGCTGCAAATCTTCTTTTGTAGCTCCGATAAGTTTTATATCCTTATCAACACTTCCTAATGATTCAGCTACCGCAAGTATACGAATTACCATCTTTTCTTCATTTCCAACCGGAATTACGTTTAAACGAAAATCGTAACTTAATTCTTTAAATCTTAACGTAAAAGTACCATCTTGAGGTCGTCTGTGTTCCGCAATATTCATTTTGGAAATTACTTTTAATCTTGTTATAACTGCTCCTTTTACATTCATCGGAATTTGCAAAAATTCCCTCAAAATGCCGTCAACACGATATCTTACAACATATTGAGTTAATCTCGGCTCAATATGAATATCTGATGCTCTCATATTGATTCCGTCAATTATAATCTTATTTACAAATTTTACTATTATTGAATTATCTTGTTCTAATTCTTTTTCAGCCTGCTCATATAGTGAATCTTGATTGTTGTCAATAGTATTTAATTCATCTTCAATTTTTTGTATGTATTTATTTGTTTCACTTTTTGTATCACTGTAATAATGTTTTATACATTGTAAAAATTCATAATGTGTAATTAACATTACTCGAGGTCTTAAACCTGTTAAATACACAATATCATTGATGACTTGACGATTATTAGGGTTAACCATACCTACAATCAGATTCTTACCGTCAAACTTTACCGGAATTACCATATTTAATTTTATGAAATCTTCAGGCAAAATTGAAAGAATTTTACTGTCTAATTCTAATTTTGAAGTATCTATAGTTTCAATACCCTTTTGAACTGACAGAACTTCTTTTAATGAATCAAGCGAAATATAACCTTTTGATACAAGAATAGAGCCAATCGGCGTACCGGTTTTTTTGGATGAAATAAAAGCATCAAATAACTGTTCTTCTGTAACTAATCCCTTCTCTAATAATAATTCACCTATTTTTTTATGCTGTGGATTTTTATTTTGATCATTTGCCTGCATATTATTTTTTGAAACGGATACTATATTTATTCCGTTGTTTCCGTTAACTACGTTATATATATTTTCATCTTCATTATTATTATCGTTTTGGTTATCATTATTACCATTATTAAACACTTTATAATTAAACACTTTATCAAGTTTTATATCACTAACATGTGTATCAATAATATTTTTCATTTTATTTTCTGAAACATAATGATTTAAGATAATATCCAGCAACTCTTTAAAATTTTTATCATCAATTAAAGTAAAATCATATTGCGTATCAATAGATAATCTTGATTGAATTATTTTTTTGATAGTGTTTATATTATTTTCCTGAAGGAAGAGAACATTATATACATTATTAACAATTGACAAAGGAATAAAGCCCAAAGAAATTAACTCATCTGACTTAAATTTTCTAAGTTTTGAGTAATCAATTTGGTGTTCAAGTTCTTCTAAATTTTCGTAAATAATAGGCATAATCAAATATATTATATCACAATAAAAAAAAATAAACAAATAAAAAGAAGTAAATAAAAAAGTAAAGGAGAACTTAAAAGTTCTCCTTTGATAAAATTATATATCTACAGTGTCCTCGGAATCTTCTATTAATCTTGGCGTAATCATAATAACAAGTTCATTTTTTTGTTTTTCAGAATTTGTATTTCTGAAGAAATTACCTAATCCGGGAATATCACCTAAAATCGGAATTTTATTTACATTTTGGACATTGTTTTCGTATATCAAACCGCCAAGAACGAGAGTTTCGCCATTTTTAACTCGGACGGAATTGAGTTTTATATTTCTTCTTTCAAGTAAAGTTGCAGCTGTATATGTATTTCCTAATTGGTCAACACCGGGTTCAACGTGATAAGGTGTTGCATAATCAAGATCAATGTTCATCGTCACATAACCATCGGCGGAAATAAACGGAATTATGTCCATCTTCATACCTTGTTCTTTATTTATTGTATAAGTTCTTGTAACAACAGGTATTTCAGTGAAAGTAGATTCAGAAACTTGAGAATCTGTTTTTTCAATATAGTCTTGAGTTAAGTCAATTGTAGATTGAGTACCGTTTGTTATGACAATAGTCGGTTTTTGAAGAACTCTGCCTTTTCCTGTTTCCTCAACCCAAGTAATCGTATCCCAAAGAGCAGCTTGAGAATTTTCCCACCTGTTTAATCCGGAAGTGGCTGCAGTGTCATTACCAAAGAATATTAATGAACCTAATTTTAACGAACCATCTACAAACTGTAAGGGGAAAGTATTATTAATAAAATGCCATTCGTTTTGGAATATTTGTTGTCCGTTTTCGTTT
>CANQLA010000117.1 GCA_947624605.1 Candidatus Gastranaerophilales bacterium
CAATTATAAGACTTCAAAATGCAGGCATATCAGACACAAAAGAAATTTCAAAATATATTAAAATTATGAATAAAAACGGAGAATGGGAGCCTATTGATTTGTCAAGAAGCTATAAAACAGCCGTAACACAAAAATTATTTGACAAGACAACAATTGAAGATGTAAAAAAATTAGACAAAGAATTTATTCATCTTGGCAAAACAGCCAATGACTGCCTGCTTGCAGGTGTTCGGGAAAAAGGTTATAAATTAACCGTTCCTCAAGATATTCGTGTCATAGATGATGGACAGGGCGAGCGCAAATCATAGCAGCCGATAAATTTGAATTAAAATAAAAATGATATCGTTATTTAAATTTAAATTTTCTCTTCTCTACTTCTACTACAGAATACTTTTTGTACAATTTTAAAGGAGTGTAATCACAAATAAAATCATTAACACTTTTGTTGTCAGTAGTTTTTATTGTCCATTTACCGTCTTTTTGCACAGCGATATAACTATCATTGGAATTTGTACAATTCCTCACAGATATGATATCATCATACACAAACGGTATAATTATTTCATTTTTTTCATTTATGCAGCCTGCTTTTTCACCGTCAAGAGCCAAAAAAGTATAATTACTGTAAGTATTTGACATTTTGTTTGTATTTAAAAGGATTTTATCATATTTAGCAATCAATTTTCCTTGAGAATTAACTAAGATATCTTTAGATTTACCGTTAACTATAATAAATTTGTTTGCTATAAATTTAAAAGGCAATTTATAACTTTTGGAATCAAGAACATAATCTAATTTAAATTCAAATATTTTGTTATATTTGTGGTCATACATAATAAATAAACCATTGTTTAAACCTATGATAAAATCGTTAAATAAATTAATGTAATCAAAATTATCAAAAACATAAGCGGATTTTTTAAAGTCGTAAAGCCCGTATTTATCAGTAGAAATATTATTAATAAGAACATCATTTTTAGAAATTAAAAATTTATCGGTTAAACGAAGTTTATTAATACAGATTGAAGAAGGCACAACGTATAAAATATTACCATGAGAGTCGAGAATATCCGCTTCTTTTTCAAAAGAATATGCGGCAAAATTATTGTTAGGAAGAGGAATAATTTTTTTATAAACTTTTTTTGAAAGAAGCTTAAGATTTTTATCATATAAAGCTTGAACCTTTACAAAATTTCCGTTTATAGATTTTTTTTGAGACAAAATTAACCAATCATGTTTTGAAGAAATTTTAGGTTCATAATCGAATTGAGGTTTGAAAATAAATCCGTTTTTAATACTGTATAAGCCCCATTTGTTATTTACTTTTACAAGATATTCATCATTATTTTTTGTTCTAAAAAATGAACTTACGGCAAAGGGAATTATTTTTTTGTTATCAGAATTTACTATGTAATAATCATTCTTATCGGCAGGAACTGCATAAAACAATGCTTTTTTTAATAAGAAATCTAATAAACCATAGCCTGCATCAAATAAATCATATTTATAATAATATTTGGGTGAAATCACTTCGCCTTTGATATTAATTGTTAAAAGTTCATATCCTGATTGAGTCTCTGATATGAAGAAGATTTTATCTCTATCTGTACTTGCTTCTGCAAAAGATGCAAAACCCTCATATATTTTTTGTGCATTATTATTATATACAAGGATATTATCAGGTTTTAAAACAGTTTTGCAATAATCATGATATGAAGAAATTTTTTTAATTTGCTTCTTTATATCAGGAGAAAACATCTTTAAGACAAAGTTTTCACCGTTTCCGGCATCTGAAACCAGCCAATAATTCTTATATTTAAAAATTTTTTTACCATCTTTATCAATAACATATGAATTTTTAAACTTATCCGTTACAGCATATAAATCTTTGGTTAAAGGTAAAATTTCTTTATATTTACCTGTTTTAAATAAATACTTGCCATCAATACCGATAATTCCGACATTTCCTTTTTTTTCAACCAAGACATAATTATCATTGAAAGTTTCATCGACAAAATCAAAAACATCATTAGTAATAAGTTTTCCGGAGCGGTCAGCAATAGAAAAAATACAAGTAGAAAAATCCATAGCGTAACCGTCAGAAGGACAAAATAAATAAAACACAAAAGACAAAATTATTAAAAAATTTTTCATAGCTAATCCCTATAATATACAGAACAGTATATAAAAAAAAATGTTAAATGCAAACAGTTAAGAATAATTGACAAATTATATTCAAAATATTGATTTTTAGAGTTTATATAATAAAATTATGGAATGAAGAAAAAAGATGCAGTAATATGTGATTTCGACGGAACAATAACAAAAGTTGATTCAATAAATGAATTTTTAAACAGATTTGCAGACAAAAAGTGGCTTGAAATTGAAGCCGGCTGGATAGAAGGGAAAATCAGCACTATTGATGCAATGAAGCAGCAGTTTGGAATGATAAAAGGCATGACAAACAAAAAACTGGATGAATTTTTTGAATCAATAGAAATTGATGAACATTTTAATAATTTTTGCAAATATGCAGAGCAAAATAATATAAAAGTTATAATATTAAGTGACGGATTCAAATATTTTATAGACAGAATAATAAAAAAATACAAAATAGAAACAGAAATAGAAATATATTCAAATGAATTTAAGTATGAAAAAGGAGAATTCATAATGAATTTTCCAAACAAAAAATCCAACTGTAAAAAAAATGCCGGCACATGTAAATGTTATTTTGTAGAAAAATTTAAAAAACTATATGAAACTGTATATTACGTAGGTGACGGGCCTTCAGACTATTGCACGGCAGATAAAGTTGATTTTTTATTTGCAAAAAATCGACTTTCGGAATATTGTAAAAATAAAAACATACCTTTCATATACTATAATGATTTCAACGAGGTAATCAAAAATGTTAGGATTAGAACTAATAACAGATAAAGAACTTTTAGAAAAAGATAAAAAGTATTGTTCATTCGCAGATACGGCACATTATGCGGAAACTCCGAAAGTGTTCAGGACATGCGAAGGTTCGTATATGTATGATGCGGATGACACACCGTATCTTGATTTGCAAATGTATTTTTCAGCGGCAAATTTCGGGTATAAAAACCAAAGAATAATAAATGCAATTATAGAACAAATGAATACATTGCCGCAAATAACACCAAAGTATATACACCAGTATAAAGTATTGCTATCTGAAAAAATTTGTCAGGCATGCGAAAAACGATTCAACGAAGAAGGAAGGGTAAACTTTAACGTTGGAGGAGCACAAGCAGTTGAAGACGTGATAAAATTAGTAAGAAAAAATACAAAAAGGAATGGTTTTTTTGCATTTCAAGGCGGATATCACGGAAAAACAATAGCGACAACAGCATTATCATCAAATTTCAAATATCGTGAAAATTACGGTCACTTTGGAGACAGAGCATATTTTGTACCATTTCCGTATTGTTTCAGATGTCCTTATGACAAAAAATGCGACAGCTGTGATTTTTATTGTGTAAAACATTTTGAAAAACAATTTGACAGTGAATATAAGGGATTAATAAATCCAACGACAAATGAAACGGAATATAAGGCATTTATAGCAGAACCTGTTTTGGGAACAGGCGGATATATAAATGCACCTAAAGGGTATTTTAAAGAACTTAAAAAAGTATTGGATAAGTTCGGAATAATGTTTATAGACGACGAAATCCAAATGGGATTTTACAGAACAGGGAAACTGTGGTCAATAGAAAATTATGACATTACACCTGATGCAATTACATTTGCAAAATCATTAACAAATGGAATGAACCCATTGTCAGGTTTTTGGGCAAAAGAAAAATACATCAATCCAAAACAATTCCCGCCCGGAAGTGCACATTCAACATTCTGTTCCAATCCAATAGGAACACGAGCAGGATACGAGGTAATGAAATTAATAGAAGAAGAAGATTTTGACAGTATGGTTCCGGAAAAAGGACAATATTTTCTTGAAGGATTGGAATATTTAAAATCAAGACATAAAGAAATAGGAGATGTAGGAGGTTTAGGACTTGCACTAAGGGCTGAACTTGTATGTGATGACGGAATATCACCTAATAAAGATTTATGTTCAAAAGTGCTTGCAGAAGGATTAAAGGGAGATTTGACATACAATGGAAAAAAATGCGGTTTAATTCTTCACAATGGAGGGTTCTATAAAAATATTATTACATTTGTTCCAAATTTGTACATCACAAAAGAAGAGATAAAAATGGCAATAGAACTGCTTGATGAACTTTTAATGAGGTGTAAGTAAGTTTGTCTTCAGGTTTTGAATTTATAAATACAAATAAAGCAAAAAGGGCTGTTTTGATGTTTCACGGATTAACCGGCAGCCCTTTTGAAATGAAAAAATTTGGTAAATTTATATCAAATAATGATTTTGATGTATACGGAGTCTGCCTGCCGGGACATGGAGACAATCAAGCAGAGATTTACACGGTTACATATAAAGAATGGATAAATTTTGCTTCTGATAAATTAGAGGAATTATACAAACAATACGATGAAATATTCGTAGCAGGTTTATGTTTGGGAGCTGTGCTATCTTTGTACCTCGGAGAAAAGTACAAAGAAAAAATAAAAGGAATAATTTCTTTATCAACAACGCTGTATCTTGACGGCTGGAGATTGCCCTGGTATTCGTTTTTAATGCCAATAGGACTAAAGACCATATTCAGATATTATTATACTTATCCTGAATGTGAACCGTACGGAGTAAAAAATGAAAGAACAAGAGCATCAATAAAAAAAATTTTAACAACAACAGAAGCAGGCATGGATAATTATCCGATGTGTGCATTTCATGAACTGCTTGAGCTTTCTGCAGAAGTGAGAATGAATTTAGAGAAAATCACATCGCCAATATTAATAGTACACGCACAAGAAGATGACTTAACAAGTCCAAAAAGTGCAAATGAAGTATATAAAAACATTTCTTCAACCGATAAAGAACTTATAATACTAAAAGACAGTTATCATATGGTCTTGTATGATAATGAGAAAGAATTTGTATTTAAAAAATCACTGGATTTTATGAACGAACATTCAAAATGTAGAGAGATGATAAGTATATGAATATATTTTTTATAACGCTTAGCACAATAACATTTTTATTTTTGTTAAGCGGAAGTTTATATTATTTTAAGCACAATAACAGATTTATAAGAGAAAAAGCAGTAACTATAAGTGCAGTATTCATGACAATATATTCGGTATATTGTACAAACAAAATTAATATTGATAATATGTGGATTCTCACCATTTATAATAGGACATTTTGCAACATATAAAAGATTATTCTTTTATACAATAGTACAATTGCTGGTTATTGCAATAGGAATAGTTTATACGGTTGTAACAATAACAAAAGTAACTGTTTAAAATTTATTTACCGGCAGCTTGATTAGCTTCTTCCTCATCACCGCCAAAGAATATTTTTTCGGCAATTCTTGCAGCTTCATAATTGGTAGGATGCCCCGGGATAAATCTGTTTTTCATTATCGCTATAGGGAAAGTATCACCGGCTTCACCCGGAGAAAGGGAAGTACTGTTAGGAATTTGATCACCGTTAATATCAACCCACATTTCACCATAAGTATAATCGCCGTACCTGTCGTATGAAGCAGAGGATTGACCGTAAGAAAAACAGTAACGAGTACCATCTGCGGTATAAAAAATCTTTGCATCAGAAGGGCAACCTGCCATTTTAGGAGAATTAGCAGGCAAACCTACAGTCATTATGGAAAGATAGGGAATAAAAAGATTATCCATAAGTGCTTCATTGGAATTTAAGTTATTCATACCAATAAAGACAGGATCTTTATAAGTTGAACCTGTTTTTGTAATTTGAGCTTCGACAGGTCTTCCCGAAGAATCCAAACAAGATTCTGTCAAACCTATTTTTTTGCCGTTGCAAGTTTTTGTATAATCAGTTGAAACCCTGTTGTAATATTCATTAAAAGCATTATTTAAAACATTAACAGCTCTATGATACCCGATTTTTTTCTCATGATTATTTGTTGCTTTAATTAAGACACGTACGACTAAATTCAATAAAAAACCTGTAACTAAGAGTGTTATAAGTACTTCAGCCAAAGAAAAAGCAACAAATTTTTTCATAAATACCTTTCTTATAAATCAAATGTCGAAGATGGGACTTGAACCCATACAGATTGCTCCACACGCCCCTCAAACGTGCGCGTCTACCATTCCGCCACTCCGACATTCAAGATTAATAATATATTATGTCACAAAATGTTAATAGTCAATATGTAAAGAATAATAAATATTAAAATTTATAACATAGTCATATTAATTGAATTAAGCGGGAAAAATTCTTCAAAATCCTGAATATTGTTTTGATAATATTCTTCCCTGGCATCTTCCAATGATAGAAACAGTCTGTGAGTGTGCTCCAAGAGCCATTGATAATAGTTTAAATCATATTGAGTTTGAGCATTGTCAATTTGAAATTTGATTTCATCCATAATGTTATTAAAATCTTCTTCTTCATCACCTGTATATTTTAATTGAAGTTGTCGCATGATATCAGCCCAAGGAATATTACCTTCAGGCTGGCTGTCAGCATTGGTTTTTTGGCTTTCTGCAACTTTTGAATTGTGTTCAAGTAAACTATTTATATTGTTTTCTTCATAAGTTTCCTGAACAATTG
>CANQLA010000118.1 GCA_947624605.1 Candidatus Gastranaerophilales bacterium
TATCAACTGATACTCCGATTTCCTCCATTGCACTAAGAACTATTGATGTCGGGACTTCTATGTCATAAAGTATTTCCAGCTCTTTCTTATCAAGATTATTGTTCCAATATCTGGTAAGTTCCAATGTGGCAAATGCATCATCACAAGCATATTGAGCAGCTTTTTCAATATCTACAGACGCAAAAATATTTCCACAACCTGCTATATCCTTAAATTCATTCATCATATAGTTTAAATACATTCGTGATTGGATTTTTAATCCGTGTTTTTTTGACGAATCTTTTATATAACTGGCAAGCATTGTATCAAATATTAATCCGTTAATCGGCATTAAGGATCTGTTCAATATATGTATATCAAATTTTGCATTCTGCATCGTTTTTGATATATTTTCATCCGAAAAAATCGGTGCAAGATATTTCCTTACAATATTTATATTTAATTGTTTTCCATCTTGGTGTCGTATCGGAATATAAAAACTTTCCGTTGTGTTTTCTGCTATATTATCTATCTTTACTCGTCCGCTCTTTGCATTTATTTGATTGTTGTATGCTATTGAAATACCTACCAAATCATCTTCTAAAGGATTTATCCCCGTTGTTTCAGTATCAATTGATATTAATGTTTTTTCTCTTAACGTATTGCATAAAATAATCAGATCTTTTTCTGAATTTATAATTGATTTATTAACTTTATATACAAATTTATTATTATCTGTTTCGTAATTTAATAAAAAACCTAATTGCCCGTTTTCCGAAATTGTATACTTATTTTCATTCTGCTGCTGTTTATATACTTTTTTACAGTTCCCATTTACCTGAAAATGTGAAAATATTTCATCCGCACTTTTTATAAACGAATAAAATGAATTTTTCCTAAAAAATTCTAAAACTTCATCTCTATTGGAAAATTCAAGACAAGTATCTTCAAAATTAAAGTTAATATCGACATTTCTTTGAATTGTTGCAAGCTCTTTGCTTAAAAATGCATCCCTTTTGCCGTTTTGTAATTTCTCTTTTAATGACTTGCCGGAAATATTATTAAGATTCTCATATATTCCTTCCAATGAAGAAAATTCTCTCAAAAGTTTTACAGCAGTTTTATCTCCAATTCCTCTTATCCCGGGAATATTGTCGGAACTATCACCTGCAAGTGCTTTAAAATCTATAATTTGTTCGGGATAAACACCCATTCTCTCATATACTTTCTCCCTGTTATAATAATTTATTTCCCCTTTTGACGGCATAATCACAGTTATTTCATTATCGTCATCTACAAGTTGAAAAGAATCTCTGTCTCCGGTTAAAATCATTACGGAAATATTTTTTGATTTCGCTTGTTCCGCTATAGTACCTATTACATCATCTGCCTCAAATCCTTCTTTCGTATAGATTGGAATATTAAATGCTTTTAAACCTTCAATAATTTCCTCCAGCTGCTCTCTCATTGCATCCGGCATTGATTCTCTATTTGCCTTGTAATCGGAATATAAATCCACTCTGTATGTATATCTCCCGACATCAAACGTTACTGCTATTAAATCAGGATTTACTTTCGATTCCTTCAACAAATCAAATATACATTTAAAAAAACCAAAAACTGCCCATATCGGTCTGTTATCAGATGTCTTCATTCCGCTTCTTTCTAAAGCAAAATAATACCTGTACGCTAAAGCATGACCATCTATCAATAATAAACTTTTTCTTTCCATAAGGATATTTTATCCAAAAAAACTCATTAACTCAATTCAAATTTATTGTTTCATTACTTTATTGCATTCTTTTAATATATTCACTTTTTGGCATATTTATTTGTTCAAATGTTTCAAGGTTTTTTATAGTTAAAGTGTTATTTAAAATTTCAGTTTCACCTAAAATAATTGCACTTCGTGCAATCTTTGCAGCTTTCTCAATTTGCTTTGAAAATTTTCTTTTTGAATAGTCAAAATCAGCTTTCTTTCCCATTCTTCTTATTTCATTTGTAAGTTTTAATGCTTCCTGAATATTATCAGATATAATAAAATAATCAATTTTGGAAGGAGTTTTTTTATCAATTAATGAATACAATCTTTCTACACCTGCTGCCCAGCCTACCGCACAAGTATATGACCCACCTAACGTTTCAACAAGATTATCATACCTTCCACCGCCGCATACTGCATTTTGTGAACCTAATTTTTCGGATTTTATTTCAAAAACAGTCTTGGTATAATAATCTAATCCCCTTACTAAAAACGGATTTTCTACATATTTCACATCGAGTGCATTAAGATTCTTCTTAAGCTGATTATAATGATTTTTACATTCATCACACAGCTCAATATCTGATATACTTGTCAATAAACCGCTTTGTTCAAATAACTCTCTGCACGACGTAACTTTACAATCTAAAATTCTTAAAGGATTGACTTCATAGCGTCTTTGACAATCTTCACAAAGATTAGGTAAAAGTGGTTTGATTAAATTTTTAATTTTCTCTCTTAATCTTTCTCTGCAAGAGTTACAACCGAGAGAATTAATCTCTACTGAAAGATTTTCAAGACCTATGCTTTCTATAAATCTAACTGCAGTATAAATACAGTCTGCATCCGCTGAAGCATCTTGAACTCCAAACATCTCAACTCCAATTTGATGAAATTGCCTTTGTCTGCCTGCCTGAGGTCTTTCATATCTGAACATCGGACCAAAATACCAAAGCTTTACCGGTTGAATATCTCTTGACATATTATGTTCTATATATGCACGAACAACTCCTGCCGTATTTTCCGGACGCAGCGTCAATGAATGCCCGTTCTTCTCAAATGAATACATCTCTTTGTTTACAATATCCGTACTGTCACCTACTCCTCTTTGAAAAAGCTCGGTTGCCTCAAATATTGGTGTCGTTATCTGCTTGAAATTTGCCTCTTTAAATATTTTTTGTGCATTATCTATTATATTTTGCCAAATTTCTTGCTCATCGTGAAGAATATCTCTTGTTCCCTTTTGTGCTTTTATTGTCATTTCTTACCTCGTATTCCCGATTATATCACAAATCTATTTTTCGGGAATTTCTATCTTAAATTCTGTACCCTTTCCAATTTCAGAATTAAAGGAAATCTTTCCCCTGTGTTTATCTATAATTTTTTGTGAAATCGCAAGACCTAATCCTGTCCCCGCTCCTATTCCTTTTGTTGTAAAACCTACATTGAAAATTTTCTTCTTGTTTTGTTCTGATATTCCGCACCCGGTATCTCTGATTGAAACTATTAACATATTGTTTTCTACTCTAGTTGATATGTATATATCTCCTTTATCAATTATGCTATGACATGCATTCACTATTATATTCATGAAAACTTGATTTAACATGTTTACATAACAATTTATCATAGGTAGCTCTGCATAATCTTTATGTACTGTTACTTTATTTTTTAATTCATGATTTACTAGCAACAGTGTTAAATCAAGTTCTTTATTAATATCAGCAGGCTGTAACTCAGCTTCGTCAAGTCTTACAAACTTTTTTAATGATTTAACAATTGTTGATATTCTCTTTACCGCTTCTCTGTCTATTTCGTTCAAATTCCTTAATACTTCTATATTTTCCGTAATCAGATTTTTTTCTATAATTTTTTTTATCATTTCCGTATTTGAATTAATAGAACCTAATTGTGTATTAATCTCGTGTGCCACTCCCGCAATTAATTGACCTAATGAAGCTAATTTCTCCGAATTAATAAGCTGTAGCTGCGTTTCTTCCAATTTTTTTAATGTTTTTTTTAGCTTGTTATTTTGTTTCTTTATATTATCTGTAAGCAATGTCCTGATAACCGCACTTGTTAACTGCTCTGCAATAGTTTCCATAAGCTCAGTATTTGCCTTTACAACTGACGTTTGTACCGTAAGTGCTATAATTGCTCCTATCGTTTTTTCTCCGTCTGATATCGGTATTAAAACTCTTTGCGTACTTTTACGTAAAGTTTTTATATCATCAAGACTTTCTTTTAAACAGGCAGATATATGAATTTTCTGTCTTTCCAAATGAGTTTTTGCAGTATCATCCAGTACGATTTTCCTGTTTATATCCGAATTGTATTCCTCAGAATTTACTAATTCTACAGTATAATTCTTCCCAAGCGATATAAAATATGTTTTATATGCACCCAAAAGTTCATGTACTTCTGATATTACTGATTTTATTAACTCCGTAATATTTTCCGATGTTCTTATCTTTGTAAATATTCTATTAATAAGTGCCGTTTGAAGGGCATGTTGTTGTGCCGTTTCTTTTAATTTCTCACTTCTTTGCGAAACTTCCAATAACTTTTCATATTTCTTTTGGAGTTGTATATATTGTTCGTTATTTACCTGTGTGATTATTTGCTGCGTTATATCTTTAAACCTTATATATACATAATCTCCCAGATGAGAAGCATTCACATATAAATCACGAAATTCATCGCTTGATGTCTGATATGAACATATTGAATGAAAATTTTCTTTTGATTGAAATAACAAATCTATAATTGAAGTGTCAAACCTGTCTGAAATTATACAAGCCATCGAATCTATAGAAAAATAATGCTTAATTTTACTAAAATTTTTAAGTTTTCCAAAAAATTTCTGTGCCGAAATATTTTGAAAAATAATCTCTCCTTTTTGGTTTGCTACAAAAAAAGGTTCATCAATATCATTAAAAATTTCAAAATCAGATGTAATCATAATCAGAAAAAAATGTAGTGATTTAAAAGTGAAATTATTATACCTAATACCGCTCCGACAAAAACTTCAAACGGAGTATGCCCCAGCAATTCTTTCAGTTTTTCCTGAGGATTTATATGCTTTCCGGAATAAAAATCCTCCATCATTTTATTAAAGCAAGCAGCTGTTTTGCCTGCTGCACGTCGTATTCCGGCTGCATCATACATAACTATCAAAGCTAATCCCGTAGAAATAGCAAATTCTACAGAATCAAATCCGCATATTAATCCTACCGTAAATGCAAGGGCTACTGTTCCGGCTGAATGTGAACTCGGCATTCCTCCGGTTGTTGTTAATATCTTGAAATTTATTGTCTGATGTGTTATTAAATAACCTAAAAATTTCAAAATTTGAGCAATTATTGCTGATTCAAATGCTGTAAACAGTATTTCTATGCTCGTATTTAAAAACATTAACAAACCCTTTCTGTCATATCAGATATGATACCAATTAAAATATTTGATTGGAAATTATTTGTTTCTATTATATCATAACAAATATCAGAAAGTCTTTTAATTTCTTTTCTTGCATTATCTATTCCGTATATTGATGTGTATGTTGCTTTATGTGTATTTGCATCTTTTCCGGGAGTTTTCCCCAATTCTTCAAATGTCGCAATTTCATCCAATATATCATCATATATTTGAAAAGCATGTCCATAATACTTTGCAAATTTTTCCAATGCTTCACATTGATTTTCGCCGGCATTCCCCAAAATGGCACCTGACTTAAATGCTAATAAAAACAATTTTGCAGTTTTATATTCGTGAATAAAATCAAGTGTTTCTGATGATATAATCTTATTTTCGGATTCTATATCGACTATTTGTCCTGATATAATTCCTTCCGTACCTGCTGCTATACAATATTCTCTTATTATTTGTACTATTTTTTCATATGACACAGTTTTGGGTGTTTTATCTATTATTATCATCGGTGCATAACTTAATAATGCATCTCCTGCAAGTACTGCCGTGCTTTCAGAAAAAGCTTTGTGATTTGTAAGTTTACCTCTTCTGTAGTCATCATTATCCATACAGGGTAAATCATCATGAATTAAACTTTGCGTATGTAACATCTCTATTGCACACGCTGTCGGAATTGCCTGTTCATAACTGCCTGATAACATTTTACATACTTCCAACGTAATTATGGGGCGAAGTCGTTTCCCTCCTGCATTCAGTGAATACTTTATTGATTTATATATCTTTTCAGGATATTTTATTTCAACATATTCTTCAAGTTTTTCTTCTGTTATTTTTTTATAAAAATCCAACTCTTTTTTGTATAATTCTTTATTAATCTTCATAGTTAATACCTTTTTTGAATAAATTTTGATTTATAACTTTTCTGGATGCTGCTTTTTCGTTCTCTGAAAGTTTTACTATTTCTATTCCTTTATTAATTTTTGAACTGCCTTCAATTTTATTACCGCCATATGTAATTTTTCGCTTAAATTCTCTTGCTTCAAAAACAAATTTTTTATAACTTTCATACCTTGTAACAGATATCTTATTAATATTCTTTATTACATTACAATCAGCTTCATTAATATGCAGACAATTCTTAAATTTACATCCGCTTAGGTTTATTATTTCAGGAAATAAGGTTTCTATATCTTTTGGAAAAAGAAAATTGAATTTTATATTTGAAAAACCAGGAGTATCAACAACTGAAAATTCATTGTTAATTTTATATATTTCACAATGCCTAGTTGTATGTACTCCCCTTTTCGTTTTATTGCTTACATTGTTAGTTGAAAGCTTTAATGCTCCTTTTGCAAGATAATTTATAATGGAAGATTTTCCGACACCTGAAGAACCGCAAAAAATCACAACATTATTTTTTAGTATTTTAATTAATTCATCTGTTCCTTCACTTGTAATAGTTGATGTGAAAATTATTTTATATTGTAA
>CANQLA010000119.1 GCA_947624605.1 Candidatus Gastranaerophilales bacterium
TTCAGGCAAAGACTCTTCATTAAAAATGGTCGAAACAGGAACATATGTTACGGCAGGAACAGAAGTTGTCAAAGACTTATATACAAACATAGACGGTATTGTAGAAATCAAAGAATTTAATGATTGTATACATGAAGTTGTTATTACTCCCGGAGAAATGTACACAGTTGCTCTCAACGATTTAAAGGTTGAAGAAGGAGAATTAGTAGAAGCAGGAACAGTTATTGCACCGAAGATAAAAGCTAAAGAATTATCAATAGTAACGATAATGGATTCGGAAAGTGATAATATAGATTTAGATGATTCGGCGGAAGATGTTGATGATGTTGCAGCACTTGATGAAGAAACGATGTCAAACAGAACTGTGCAAATATTAGTTCGTCCTGTTCAAAAATTTGAAATTCAGCCAAAAGATGTATCAATAAAATTTGAATCAACGGATGAACTGATAGATATAGTTCCTGTAACGCAGCTGCAATATAAAGACGGACAAAGAGTAAGGAACTATGATGGAGCTGCACTTACAAGAACAAGTTTAGTATTGCAAATGCAAGGCTACCTTGGTCATCTAAAAGGAATGGTAGAGCTTGATAAGAACAATAATTTAAAAGTAGTTGTATTAGAAACATTAATTATCAGAAGAGAGCTTGAAGGTCAGGCAAAAGCTATGAAGTCAATGCAGACGGAACTTTTGGTAGAAAATGGTCAAATAATAGATTCTAAAATACCGGTTGCAAAAACGAGGATTTTAGCTGTAAATGATGGTGTTGTAAGCTTAAATACGGATAGTGAAGATGTAAGGCGACTTTTATTAGTATCAGAAAATTATGAAAAGACGATACCGGTTACAAAGTCAATTGTCAAAAAAGACCAATTTGTAAAAATGGATGCACAAATTGGAGAAAATGGCGAGATTACGGATGTATCCGGAATGGTAGTAGGCATATCAAAAGATGGTGTCACAATAAGAAAAGGCAGACCATACTTAATCAGCCCTGGTACTATGCTTCAGGTTGGAAACGGTGCATTGGTACTCAGAGGAGATATGCTTGCGACATTAGTATTTGAAAGACAAAAAACAGGTGATATTGTACAAGGTTTGCCAAGGGTAGAAGAATTATTAGAAGCAAGAAAACCGAAAGATTCTGCAATAGTTGCAGAATTTGAAGGAACGGCAGAAATTGTTATAGAAGATGAAGTTCCATCTTTATTCATAGTGAATGACACAGGCAGACACGAAATTAAGTACCCAATAGATGCAACAATTGTCGTAAATAACGGACAAAAAATCAGAGTAGGGCAAGCATTAACAAGCGGACCTATGAATCCTCATGATATCATAAGGTTAAATGGAATTGAAGCAGCCCAACAGTATCTTGTTGATGAAGTACAAAGAGTATATCGTTCTCAGGGTGTTGAAATTGCAGATAAGCATGTAGAGGTAATCGTTCGTCAGATGACAAAGAAAGTAAAAATTCTTGAATCGGGTGATACAAAACTTCTTCCCGGAGAATTTTTTGAGCTTAAAGAAATAGAAGCTGAAAATAAAGCGGTAGAAGAAGCCGGAGGTCAACCTGCTGTATATGAATCTGTTTTGTTGGGTATTACAAAGGCATCGTTGAATACTGAAAGTTTCATATCTGCGGCATCATTCCAGGAAACGACAAGAATTCTTACGGAAGTTGCAGTAGATGGTAAAAAAGACATGTTAAGAGGATTAAAAGAAAATGTAATTATCGGCAGATTAATACCTGCAGGTACAGGTTTTTACCATCTTACGCATGCTTCTGAAGAAAAAGATATGGAAGCACAAAAACGAGCCGCACAAAAGAACAATGCCAGAAAGCCGGCTGCGATTTTAGAGGAAATTGAAGGTATGTTCGGTACACCCGACTTTACAATTGAAGAATAGACAATCAGGGCGGCAAAATTTTATTGCCGCCCTTTTTAATATAATAAACAATAAGGAGATTTAATGAAAAAACTATTTATCACATTATTTTTATTTTGCTTTTTTATGTTTCCTGTCCAAGCAAAAAAGACGGAAGAAGAAGTCAGAGTATTTTTTGATTCATACGTTTCTGCAGCAAATAACTTTGATAAAGATTTGTTTCAAAAATACTATATTTCAAAACCTTCTATCATTCGTGTTGTCGAGAAAAAAGACGGAACAAAAGAATCTGTTAATGTTCCTTTACAAACTTATCTTGATGAAGGAGCTAAAGGTCGGAAAATAGGAAGAATTATGGGTTACAAAAATACATATACCAATATTACCGTTACTCCTTATGAAGATGATTTCAAAGTCAGTGCTGTAAGAAATCCTTCTCCCGGAGGAAAGTATCCTGCATATTTTATAATAGGAGAAGACAATCAGGGTAATTTAAAAATAAAAGTTGAATCAATGAATACACCAAGACAGGAATTTTTAAAGAAATAATTAATAAGACCGGTTAATCCGGTCTTTAAAGTTTATAATATTTTAATCCGATAAGTATAATATGTTTAATAAAGAATTTTATGAAAGATATGCTATAGCTTCTTTAGAATTTTTTTACGGAGAAAATTTAAAAAATTTTGTTCGCTGTGAATGTCCTGATTTACAAAATGAAAAAGACGGTGTAGGAATTGAAGTTACGAGAGGAATTTCTGAATATAACGGAAAAATTTCAAGGCTGGAAAATGAATGTATAGAAAACAATCTTGCTCTTGAACAAAAATTTTCCCGTGCAAACAAGATGTTTCGAGATAAATTTATGGGTGTTGTTCATGAAAGCGGTGCTTTTGTAATTGCTGATCCTCAAAATGGTGAAGATTGTTATGAACTTCACGTAAGAGAGATTATTGAAAAAATAAAAATTAAAATTTATAAATTGGAAAAATTATATAAAAAATTTAATTGGAATTGTTTGTATGTTTTTTCTGAATATCCGTTAAAATCCAAACAAATATGGGTTCTTGCAGATTTGATGAATGCAGAAAATCTAATTGGTTACGATATTTATTTTATAAATGCATTAGATAGAATATATATAATTAATTCCGGTGATAATTTTAATTATACAAAACGTAAATATTCTGCTTTAGAACTTTGTAAATTTACCGAAATTGCTTCAAAAAAATCGAATAAAAAAGAGCAAAGTTAGAAAACTCCGCTCTTTTTATTAAAACTTATTTTTCTGTATCAATATTTATTTTTATTAATTCTTTCTTGTTTAAAGATAAACATACAAAATACATTAAAAATGCCACTGCCACAACACCTGCAGCATTTGTTAAAGCCGAAGGATGCTCAAAAATAGCTGTTTTTGTCTGAATAAATTCCGCTATATTATAAAACGTACTATGTGTTTGCAAAATAAATGAATCAGACATTTTTAATAAAGACCATTCGAGCCCGTCAGGCATTTGTGAAGCAATTTTTGAAATAAATACAACAAGAATTAAAGATACGGTTCCAAATATCTTAAGCATATTTTTGTTACTCATATTTTTTAAAGCAATGATAATTCCGCCTGTAAAACACCCTTCTGTAATTCCTATCGGAAAATGTATAAATTGCATTAGTGCAGCAAAGGATGCAACATCAGCAAAAGAAATTGAACCTGATAATGCACTTTCCATAACAACTGCAATTGCTCCGAATTGTAATGCCGCAACAGAAGCTGTTAAAGAACCTAAAAAATATTTGTTTTTTTCAGCAAATGGTTTATATAAGAACGGATATGCAACAAAACAAGAAAGTATGCCCATGTTAAAAATATTACATCCAAGAGCTGTCAATCCTCCGTCTGCAAATAATACTGCCTGAATTGTCAATATTGCACAAATAGCTAAAAAAGCAGCATAAGGACCTAAAACAGCTGATAATAAAATACCTCCTATAATATGTCCGCTTGAACCTGTTAATGGTATTGCAAAATTTATCATTTGCAATGCAAATACAAATGCTGTTAATGTTACTATTGGTATAATTTTGTCTTTAGAAAAATTTTTCTTTGTATTTTTATAAGCATAAAATGCAGCTATACCGGCTGCTGCTAACATCGGAATCCCTGTTACGGGACAAATAATACCGTTACCTAAATGCATTTTTCCTCCTTCTGTTTTTATTTTATTTGCATAACTCTTAATATAGGATTTTTATAAGGTCTTTTACCTCTGCCGTATCCGATTTTTTCAATAATTATTTCATTGGGAAGTTTTTCTCCCATATACAAAGATGCTGCTATTGCCGCTCCTGTCGGAGTAATCATTTCTCCTTCATTTTCTGTAATACTTATAGGTATGGAATATTTTGACAATATTTCGCATACGGCAGGCACTGGTACGGATAATGTTCCGTGCCGGCAGATAACTGTTCCTTGTCCTTCTGTTAATGTTGAAAAATATACCGCTTCCGGTTTTAAATCGTCAAATAAAACTGCAAAACTTATTATGTCAACAATTGAATCTATTGCTCCAACTTCATGAAAATGCACTTCTTTTATGTCTTTTCCGTGAACTTTTGCTTCAGCTTCCGCTACTATTTTAAAAATTTTTTTAGCATAAATTTTTGCACTTTCCGATATTTCCGTTTGGTTAATTATTTTATTAATATCGTCTAAGTTTCTGTGTTCATGATGATTTTCACAATGATTTCGATTGTTTTCAACTTGATTTGACGTGTGAATTTCTTTATTATGCTCCGGTAAAATTACATCAAAATCAGTTGTCATGATTGAATTTACCATTTTTTTGGATATGACATATTTAAATTCATTATCTAAATTCATTGATTTTAATGCTTTTTCCAGTTTGTCCGTGTCCGCACCTAAATCTATCAGTGCTGCTACTGACATATCTCCTGATATTCCTGATTTACAATCAAAATATAATTTCATTTTCTGCCTTTAACTATTAATCTGTTGATTTGAGATGCACTGTAACCTGCGTTAAATCCGTTATCAATATTTACAACTGTCATACCTTCGGCACAAGAATTTAACATCGTCAAAAGTGCTGATATTCCGTTTAATGATGAACCGTATCCTACTGATGTCGGAACCGAAATAACCGGTACATCAACCAAACCTGTTAGTATACCGCTAAGTGTTCCTTCCATTCCTGCTATAGATATGATTACATTTGCACTTTTAATAGCTTCTATATTATCAAATAATCTGTGAATGCCTGCAACACCTATATCATAATACTTCTTTGTCTTGCTTCCGTAAAATTCCGCTGTCTCTATTGCTTCTTCCGCAATTGGAATGTCTCCGCTTCCTGCTGTACAAACAGCTATTTCTCCGATTTTTTCTACTTCTTTTTGCATAAGTTTTACGGTTTTTGCCTTTTCATTGTACGAAATTTCATTTCCAAACGTTTCTTTCAGTACTTTTGCCTGCTCCATAGAAGCTCTTGTTCCTAATACATTTGAACCTTCTTTTTTAAATGTTTTAAAAATTTCAATAAGATTTTCTTTTGTTTTACATTCACAAAAAACAGCCTCAGAAGAACCTCTCCTCTTTATTCTTCCTGTATCCAATTTTGCAAATCCTATGTCTATATACTCTTTCATCTTTTTTTATTCTTATACATCTTTTGGTTCATACTCATAGGGTTTTTCAGAATCACTTTCTATAGTTTTTTGTAACTCTTCTGCTTCTTTCTTTATAATTTCTTTTGCCTTCTTGTATTCATACGAAGCACGACCAAATGCTCTTGCAAGCTCGGGTATTCTCTTCCCTCCGAATAAAAGAACTATAACTGTCAAAATTAATACTATTTCAGTTATACCTATAGACAACTTCTTTCCTTTCTTTTATCATTATGCATTTTTATATGTTTCATTCACTTTAATCAAAAGATCAGGAATAGGCAATGATTGCGGACAATTTTTGTTACACAAATTACACTTTATGCATTTATCCGCTCTTTCATTTTCTGCAAGGGTTTCGTAATATATCTTAAAAAGCATTTTGTTATTTGTAACTTTATACTGATTATATAAAGAAAATATCGCAGGAATATTAATTCCTTTCGGACAAACTTCAAGACAGTATTTGCAAGCAGTACAATTTATTTCTCCTTGTGATTGAATGATTTTTGCTATTTCATCTGCCAATTTTTCTTCATCTTTATTCATTTTTTTGAAATTTATAAATGTTTCTATATTTTCTTTTACCTGTTCTAAATTACTCATTCCGGATAAAACAGTAACTACATTATCTCTGCTTGCCGCCCATCTTAAACCAAATGCTGCCGGTGTATTGTCTGAATTTTCTTTCAGTTTTGCAAGAGCTTTTTCACTTAAATTAACCAATCCGCCGCCTCTTAAAGGTTCCATAACAGTTACCGGAATACCTTCTGCTTGTACAATGTCGTATTGTTCATGTGCTTTTACAACATCCCAATCAAGATAGTTAACCTGTAACTGTGCAAAATCCCATTTGTAGTCTTTTACAACATCCCTTAAAATTTCCGGTGTTCCGTGAAACGAAAAACCAAGATACTTGATTTTTCCTTCTTCTTTTAACTTTATCAACTCTTTTACCATTTGAACGTTTTTATATGTGTCTACTGTATTTTTATTAATGTTGTGACACATGTAAAAATCAAAGTATTCTACTTGACATTTTTGCAGCTGCTCTTCAAATATTTTTCTTA
>CANQLA010000120.1 GCA_947624605.1 Candidatus Gastranaerophilales bacterium
TTGACCGCCTTGATTGCTTAAAATATAAGCTCCATTAGCACCCAGAGTAATAACAACAATCTTAACACCATTTTGACGCAAACAGACTGCTGCTTGTTCAATATCCGAAAAACCTGTCAAAAGCTTAGTTTCTTCGTTAGAAATTTTCATAATATCAACAAAAGGTACAATACTTTTCATTTGTTTTGCAGCCAACTTTTCATTTTTCCACAAACTTGATCTGTAATTAGGATCATAAGAGATTATACAACCGTATTCTTTTGCAGAGGAGATAGAATAAATTGTAGCTGAACGAGCCGGTTCATCTGTCATGGAAAGAGAACCGACATGAAAAATTTTTGATTGTTTAATTATATCCATATTTATTTCAGTTTTGGTAATTTTTGTATCAGCACCCGGTTTTCTTGCAAAAGAAAAAAACCTTTCACCATTTTCATCAAGACTTACAAAAGCAAGAGTAGTGAAATATTTATTATCGGAAATCAAACCATCAGTATTAATATTTTGCTGCTCAAGAGTAGTTCGCAGGAAAGAGCCGTGCATATCGTTGCCTATTTTGCCTAAAAAAGCAGTATTACCGCCAAGTCTTTGAATTGCAACGAGTACATTTGCAGGTGCTCCGCCGGCATTTTGAGAAAATAACCTTTGACCGTTATCGTCAAAACCGTGAAAAGTAAAATCAATAAGAATTTCCCCAAAAGCAGCCACATCAAAATTTTTCTGATATTTCATAACAACTCCAAGCATAAAATTATTACATAATTACATATAGTATTTTAACAAAAATAAATATAGAATTTTATAAAGTTTTTTGCAGATATAAAAATAATAAATTATAATAATGTAATAATTGTAATAAAAATAAAATTCACTTTAAATTTAAAAATATTTTTAATAAAATTGACATGCAAAGTGAGGTAAAAAATGCTTGATATTAAAATAATAAGAGAAAATCCCGAAAAAATAAACGAACTGTTAAAAAGAAGAAATGAAGAATTATCAATAGATAAAGTTCTTGAAATAGATGCGGAAAGAAGAAAGATACAAACAAAAGCAGATGAATTAAGAGCGAAGAGAAAATCAGAATCTCAAAAAATAGGAATAATGAAGAAAAAAGGAGAAGATACCGACAGAATTCAAGAAGAAGTACGGCAATTAGGTGATGAGATAAAGGAATTGGAAGAAAAACAGATAGAATTTGACAACGAACAGAAGAATCTGCTTTTACACATACCTAATATTCCTGATGAAACCACACCAATCGGAAAATCAGAGGATGATAATCAAACAATTTCCAAGTGGGGAGAACCAACAAAATTTAATTTTGAAAATAAAGCACATTGGGATTTATGTGAAGAAAAACACCTTGTAGATTTTGAAAGAGGAGTAAAATTATCACAATCGAGATTTACATTATACAGAGGTAAGGGAGCGAAATTAGAAAGAGCAATAATACAATTTTTCTTAGACTTGCACACGGAAGAACATGGATATGAAGAGATATTGCCGCCATTTATGGCAAACGGTGCAACAATGACAGGAACAGGACAGCTGCCGAAATTTAAAGAAGATATGTATAAATGTGTAGATGAAGATTTGTATCTTATACCGACAGCAGAAGTACCTGTTACGAACATATATGCAGGAGAAATATTAAACGAAGAAGATCTGCCGAAGTACATGACGGCATATACGCCATGCTTCAGAAGAGAAGCAGGTTCAGCAGGAAAAGATACAAGAGGATTAATAAGAGTACACCAATTCAATAAAGTAGAAATGGTAAAACTGACAACGCCGGAAACAAGTGCAGAGGAGCATGAAAAGTTAACAAGAAATGCAGAAAGATGTTTAGAATTATTAGGCTTACCATATAGACGAGTATTGCTTTGCAGTGCAGATATAGGATTTAGTGCCAACAAATGTTATGATCTTGAAGTTTGGATGCCGTCGTATAATACATATAAAGAAATATCGAGCTGTTCAAACTACGGAGACTATCAAGCAAGGAGAGCGAATATAAGGTATAGAACAAAAGAAGGAAAACTGCAATTAGTACATACGATAAACGGATCAGGACTGGCAGTAGGGAGGACATTTGCGGCGATAGTAGAAAACTTCCAACAAGAAGACGGAACGATAATAATTCCGGAAGTATTAAGAAAATATATGGGAACGGATAGAATTTAATGCAAAAAAAAGGGTATTTCATAACATTTGAGGGAATAGACGGCTGTGGAAAAACGACACAGCTTGAAAACGCATACAAAATGCTGACAGAACAAGGTATAGAGTGTGTAAAGACAAGAGAACCGGGAAGTTTAGAAATAGGTTCAAAAATAAGAGAAATACTATTAAATTATAATGGAGAAGTTTCCGATAATTGTGAGATGTTTTTATTTTTAGCAGACAGATCGCAGCACATAGACACATATATAAAACCAAAACTAAAAGAAGGTATAGTAGTATTATGCGACAGACACACAGATTCGACACTGGCATATCAGGGATATGGAAGGCAGAGAGATGTAGAACAGCTTAAAGAACTTAACAAAATTGCAACAAACAATATTATACCGGATTTAACAATATTGATAGATATTAATGTAGAAGAAGGGCAGAAGCGAGCAGGAAAAAATCCAGACAGATTAGAAAAGTCAGGGAAAGAATTTTTCGAAAGGACAAGAGAAGGATATATAGCTTTGGCAAAGCAATATCCGGAGAGAATAAAAATAGTAAACGGAGAAAAATCAAAAGAAAGTGTTTACAATGATGTAAAATCACTTATAATGGAATTATTAAAGTTATAAAAAGGGAAAAAAATGAGTGAGCAAAAACAATACAGACGTTGGTATGACAAAGATCCGATATTAAGGGAAGCATTAGAATTATTGAAACTCAAATCAGAAACCGGAGAGAATGAAGACGGAAACACATCAGAATTTATAATCAAACTTCAGCAAGAAGTAGCAAAAGATGTTATAGACAGTGTATATAATATGGTAACGAAATATGCCGGAAAAGGAAACAGGTGGTATGATAATGATCCTGTAATGTTAAAAGCAGTAGAGTTATTAAGGGTAGCACCGCCGGAGACGCAAAGGACAGCGGCATTAAAACTTTTAACAGCATTAGAGATGAACAGTTCGGATGAACTTGCAGATAACACAGACAACCAATAATGAAACAAACAGACAGAGAACAAAGATTAAAAGACGTACAAAATGAAGATGATAAAAGAGGAATAGACATACAAAAAGTAGGAATAAAAGATGTAGATGTTCCTATGAAGATACATGGAAAAGAGAATAACAACCAAACGGTCTGTGCAAAAGTAAGGATGAGTGTTTCTTTACCAAGGATGTATAAAGGGACACATATGTCGAGATTTGTAGAAGTGCTAAATTTATACCGAAAGAAAGATTTTAGTGCAGAAGACATAATATATCTTCTTAAAGACATAAAAAAAGTATTAAAAGCAGAAAGTGCATATGCAAAATTTTCATTTAAATACTTTGTAGAGAAACGTTCGCCGATAACAAAATTAACATTTCCATTAGCATATGATTGTTCATTTGAAGGGATATTAGACGGAGAAGAATACAAAAACATAATGAGTGTAAAAGTACCTGTAACAACGTTATGTCCGTGTTCAAAAGAGATTTCAAAAGTATCAGCCCACAATCAAAGAGCAATAGTAAAATTGAAAGTAAAAATTGAAGAAACAAAAGAAAAAATACTACCGGAAGATTTAATAAAAATGGTAGAGAAATGTGCATCATCAGAGTTATACACAATATTAAAAAGAAGTGATGAAAAATATGTAACGGAAAAAGCATATGAAAATCCAAAATTTGTAGAAGACATTTTAAGAGACATAGTAATAAAACTGAGAGAAGATAAAAGAATAGACGGATTTGAAACGGAAATTGAGGCCTATGAAAGCATACACAATCACAATGCGTGGGCTTGTCAATCGGAAGGAGCAATAAAATAATGAAAGAATTATTTAATGATTATGTTCAAAACTTAGAAACATATATAATGTTCAGAATAAAACAAAAAACAGTGGAATTAACGCAGGAGCTGATAAAAAAAGACCGAACCCCCATATATTTGTCAATGGGAGCACCGGTGCAAGCACCGCCAAAGTATGCAATAGACAGGCTGTCAGAAATAATTAAAACGAACCCATCTTTACATACCTATTCAACGCCCAAAGGTGAAAATATATTAATAGAAGCAATTCAAAAGCGAATGAAGAATAAATATGGAGCAGAACTTGAAAAAGAAGAAATATTTTCATTAATAGGATCGAAAGAAGGTATAGCAAATTTTATAAGAGCAATATGCAATCCGGCGACAAAAGAAGAAGAGAAAGATATAATAATGATACCGGATCCCGGATATGCATCATACGGAGAAATGATAAAAGTATCAGGAGGGTTAGGATATTCGATACCACTAACCAAAGAGAATAATTACACACCGAACATAGAAGAAGTATATAAAAAGTTAGAAAAAGAAGGATATAACAAGAAAAAAGTAAAAGCACTGATAGTAAATTATCCAAACAATCCGCTCGGAGCGACGTGCAAAAAGGAATATTTGCAGCAAGCGGTAGATTTTTGCAAAAGACACAACATTATACTAATAAGTGATGCAGCATATATAGATATAGGATTTGAAGGAGAGGAAAGACCGTATAGTGTACTTGAATGTGAAGGGGCAAAAGAAGTAGCAATAGAATTTTTCAGTTTTTCAAAACCGTATGCAATGACAGGCTGGAGATTAGGATGGGCATGCGGAAACAAAGAATTGGTTGGAATATTAGGAAAATTAAAATCTACAATAGATTCAGGTATATTCAAACCGCTGCAAATAGTTGGAGCGGAAATATTAAACAGTGCGGAAGGAGATGCATATATAATGCAATCAAGACACAATTTCCAAATAAAGCAAAATATTTTAACAAAAGGATTTAAAGAATTAGGGTGGGATATAGACAATTTATTTATACCGACTGCGACATTTTATTTGTGGTTGCCGATACCGCCGAGATACAAAACATCGGAAGAATTTACGAATGATGTATTAAAGACATCCGGAGTAGTATTAGTACCGGGAAATGCATTTGGAAAATACGGAGAGGGCTGGTTTAGAATATCGGCAGTATCAGGGAACGAAAAATTGCAAGAAGTAATACAAAGACTAAAAACAGACGGATTCAGGTTTGAAAAATGATAGTAATAGCGGACTATAAATCAGGGAATGTAAAAAGTATAGCAAATATGCTTGATACATTTAAAGTAAGGTATAAAATTTCCTCAAATGCAGAAGATATTATAAATGCAGAAGCAATAATATTCCCCGGGCAGGGGCATTTTGGACAAGCGATGGAGAAGTTGGAAGAACTTGATTTAAAAAGGGTGATAATAGAAGCAGCGGTGAAAAAAAAGATAAAATTTTTAGGGATATGTCTTGGACTTCAAATTTTATTTGAGAGAAGCGAAGAAGCACCGTATACAGCAGGACTGTCAATATTCAAAGGAGAAGTAAAGCGATTCAAAGAGGGAAAAATTCCTCAAATAGGGTGGAACAATATAAAGACGACAAAAAACAATGATTATTTAACAGATGAAAGTTTTTATTTTATAAACTCCTATTATGTGGTACCGGAAGATGAAAAAATAATAAGTTCAAATTGTAGTTACGGAATAAATTTTTGTTCATCGATACAAAAAGAAAATATAACGGCAGTGCAATTTCATCCGGAAAAGAGTGCAGAAGCAGGAAGAGAATTTTTCAGGAGATGGATATCGAGTATAAGTTAACAAAAAAGTAAAAATATGTTACAATATAAAAAAATAGCAACAAAAAAATACAATTCAGGGTATTAAAATAGAGTAAATTGTTAAAGAAAAGCAATAACAACGGAGAAAGAAATTGAACAAAACTATAGAAATATATTTACAAAGAATGTATAATTTTATTCAATTTTCAAAGGCATATATAGCCAAGAATAATCCTATAAAGATAATGATAGAAACAGTCAGGGGTCAGTTAAAAGATTTTTTAACGTTTGATAAAAAGATGAAGATGGCGAAATACAGGGTGAATTATCAGAAATACAAACTTGATCAAATGCAGAAATTAATAGCACAAAATAATGAACATGTATTTTTAAAAGGAAGAACACTAAACGAAACAAGGTAGGTACGAAAATGGGATATGCATTAATGTTTGCACGAGCATTGCATAATACGGCAAGAAAGAATCAGCTGAATTATGAAACAGTAAGAATTCAACATCGGAAGGAGAATATAACAAATCAACTGGAAGGTCTTCAGACGATGGAAAACATGATAAAAGAGTCTGCGAAATCGACCGGAGAAGAATCGCCTAATCTGGTGTATTTACAAATGTATAGAGATATATTGATGCTAATGAGTGCAAATTTAGATACAAAATTAAAAAGTATACAAACGCAATTGTCTGCGATAGCATCGGAAGAGCAAAGCGTAAATGATTCATTAAATGCACAGATAGCGGCATCGGCACCAAAATATG
>CANQLA010000121.1 GCA_947624605.1 Candidatus Gastranaerophilales bacterium
AGAAAAAGTCCAATTCGACCGTTTTGGAATTGAGATAATCAAACGACTTCCGACTTGCTATGTGTTAGTGTTATTAGGCAAATATGCCAAGTTAATATTACAAAATTTCCGACCAAAACGGACTTTAAATATACACCGACCACTCAAACTGTACTGTCACACATGGAATGCATTTTTTGCACGGATAGTTTGACTCTTTAGGGCAACATCTTGTTCAAAATTTAGCAAAAATGTCTGCATTTTTTATCAAAAAACCTGTCAATTCCTGTACCAGATTTTTGTACATAATTAAGCATATTTTTGTAAGTTAAATATTGTGTTGATAAAAATATTAATGAGTTGCTTTTATTTAATTTCCGAGAGATTAATCCGGCATAAGAAAATAGAAAGTGGTTAACAATGGAAATCAACGCATTACTCGAAATTCAAACAGCTTTTCAATCATCTAAAAATAAAGTTTTAGATGACAAAAAACAAAATGCCATTATTAAATTTTTAGGCAGAGCTTTTACTTTAGAAATTGGTATTACAGAAAACAATGAATGGTTATTTACTGCATCCTATTCAATTAGTGTAATAACAAAAGATTATGCCTTTGGATTGATTTTACTGCTCGTAAAAGTATGGCATAATCTTTCAGATAAACAAAAGGAAGAAGTGCTTGAGATAATCAAAAAATAAGATTATCTCACGCTCATACCTTCATCTAAATATTTTATCAAAGGATAAATGAAGAACTCGATTATTCGTCTTTTACCTACATTTATCTCGGCAGTTAAGCTCATCCCCGTTCTTATTTCTTCTTCCTTACCCTCTACCATTAAACTGTGATTAAGAGGTGTTATATAAACTTCATAAACAGGACCGAGATTTTCATCAATTATACTGTTTTTAGAAACGGTTTTAACCTCACCATCAATAAGTCCGTATTTTTGAAAGTTAAATGTATCAATTTTAATACTTACGGGCATGTTTTCTTTTACAAAACCTATATCCTGATTTAAAACGGTTGCTTTCACTAAAATTGGAGTTTCTGACGGAGTAATCGCAAATAGTTCCTGTGCAGGAGTTACAACACCGCCCAATGTATGTACAAACAGTTTATCAACATATCCGTCGCAAGGTGATGTAATCTTTTGCTTGGTATTTCTGAAAATTATCAAATCGGCATTTGCTTGCAACTCGTTTGCAGCCTTCGTTTTATCTGCAAGTTTTTCTAAATTCGATGCCTTAAATTCTTCTTCTATGGCATTTATTTCTTTTAAAGTCTGTATTTTTTGAGAATTTAGCTCGCTAATCTTATAATTTAATTTAGAAACATCCGTTTTTAAAGTTTTAACTTCATTAACAACATTTTGATAGTCATCATAGGCAATTATATCAAGAACGTTTTTCATTCTTTTTTCTTTATCAAGAGTGCTGTCTAAAATTTGCTGTTTTGTTGAAAGTTCTGATTTTGAGGCATTTAATTCATCTTGAATTTTTAACAGTTCAAGTTTTTTAACTTCAATTTGATTTTGCTTTGCGGAAATGCTTGCGTTGTACAAACTTTGCTGAATGATAGCGGTTTCGCTTTCTTCCGTACCTGTTGAGAAATTATCACCCGATGCGGTTGCTTTGAGTCTGTCAATTTCTATCAATGTGTCTTTCAAATTTTTCTGCACTGATTCAAGTTCAGGTTCTGTTGTTGCAGGGTCAATTTCCATTAACACCTGACCTTTTTTAACAAAATCACCTTCTTTTACAAGAATATTTGAGATAACTCCTGTATCAAGAGGCTGAACGATTTTTGATTCGCCGTCTGCTATGACCATACCCCTTGCAGAAACCACAATATCGACTTTTCCGATTGTGAGCCATAAAACTGTTACAACCATAATTGCAACTATTATCCAAAATGTAAATCTTCCAAGCGGACTTACAGGTGCTTCTTCAATTTCTGACAAAACTGGTTTAAACTCATGAGCATCATCTGTTTTTAGAATTTTATTTAATATATTCATTTATACCTCTTTTTGTTAATTGAAAATGGAAAATGGAAAATTGAAAATTGAAAGTGGAAAATTGAGAATTGAGAATTATTTTTTCAAGTTTGTTTTTGTTGTTTTAACAATGCTTGTAAGAATTTTCTCTAATCCTATACATTTATCATAAATTGACTGCATCATTTTATTATCTATATATTCTGTTGCATGTAAAAGTTCAAGCCAATACTTTGTTTCGGAACATTCTTTTAAAGAAATATTCATTTTCATTAAAAAATCTTTTTTACTCTGTCCTTGTAAAGCTTCATTGATATTTGCACCGATACTTGTACTGCTTCTTAAAATTTGCTTGGACAAAACAAATTCACTTTTATTTTCTGTTAAATATTTGTATAATTTAACAATTCTTATTGCAAAATTAAAACTTTTATCTTTTACTATATTATCTTTCATTTAAGTTCCTTTAATTCCTATTTTCCTTTTTATATTGCTGCTTTTTATTTTTATTTTAGAAAATTCAATTTTTAACTTTCCATTTTCAATTTGCAACTTTCAATTTTCAATTTTTATTTTAACTGATTGTGCAGAATATAACGAATAGTAGTATCCTTTTTTAGCAAGCAGTTCATTGTGTGTTCCTGTTTCAATAATCTTCCCTTTATCAAGAGCAACAATAATATCGCAGTTTTGTACGGTAGAAAGTCTGTGTGCAATAATAAAGGTTGTTCTGTTTTTGGTAATTTTATCAAGATTATCGGTAATTACTCTTTCTGATTCATAATCAAGAGCAGAGGTCGCCTCGTCAAAAATCAAAATCTTTGGATTAGTAATTAATGCTCTTGCAATGGCAATTCTTTGTCTTTGACCTCCAGAGAGGGTAGAGCCTCGTTCCCCGACAAGAGTTTCATAACCTTCAGGAAGCTGAGAGATAAATTCATCAGCACCTGCGATTTTTGCCGCCTGAATAATAGCCTCTATCGGAGCACTTTGAACTGGCATAGCGATATTTTCACGAATGGTTCCGCTGAAAAGATAGCTTTCCTGTAAAACCACACCGATATTTTGTCTCAGCCAATATGGGTTCATATGCCGAATATCAATACCGTCAATATATACAGCACCTTCGTTAATAAGATATAATCTTTGAATTAGTTTGGTAATCGTACTTTTTCCGCTTCCGCTTCTTCCGATTAAACCGATTTTCGTACCTGCTTTTATATCAAGCGAGAAATTTTCAAGGACATTTGGTGTTGATAAGTTATATTTAAAAGAAACATTATCAAACCTTATATCTCCGTTAATTTGAGGGAGAGTAATCGCTTTAGGAGAGTGAAGTTCTATCGGGTTATTTAAAATATCGCCGAGTCTGTCTATGCCGAGAAGTGCCTGTTGAAGTTCATTCCAAAGGTTTACCAATCTTAAAATCGGACCTGTAAATTGATTTGCAAACATTTGAAAGGCTATCAGTTGACCGATTGTCAGTTGATTTTCAATAACTAATTTTACACCGATATACAAAATAGCAATAGTCATAAGCCTTTGCAGACTTCCTGCAATAGCAGATGAACAATTTCCCATATTTGAGAGCTGAAATCCGGATTTTACATAATTTCCGAGATAGTCTTCCCAGTTTTTTTGCATAGAGCCTTCTATTGCAAGTGATTTTACGGTTTGAACTCCTGTTACTGCTTCTACAAGATAAGAATTTGACTGAGCACCCATTTGAAATTTGTTTTCCAAACGTCGTCTGAGTTCAGGTGTTACAAGAAGATAAAGTATTGCTATCAGAAAAACAAAAACCAATACTATTAGTGTTAATTTAATGCTGTACAGCATCATCATTATGACAAAGACAAATGAGAAAAATACATCAATAATAACTGAAACGGATTTATTTGTAATGAAATCACGAATTTGGTCGAGTTCACGAACTCTTGCTATAATATTTCCGACTTTTCTGTTTTCAAAGTATGTGAATGGCAGAGCAAAGAGGTGTCTAAAAAGTTTTGCACCGAGTTTGGCATCTATTTTGCTGACTGTGTGTGTAAAAATGTATTTTCTTGATAAATTAAGCAAAAGTTCAAACAGGCAAACAGCAACAAATGCAAAGGCAAGCACATTTAGTGTTATTATTGTTCTATGAACTATTACTTTATCTAAAATAACCTGTGTAAATAAAGGCGTTACAAGCCCAAACAGCTGAACGATAAATGAGCCGATAAGGACTTCCGCAATAACGGTTTTGTAGGTCATTATCTCTTGAAAAAACCATTTGAAGCCGAATTTTATCTGAGAATTGAAAAGTTTGTGAGATAAAATTATAAAATTAAAATTGCATAATGATTTTAATTCCTCAAAAGTTATTTCTTGCGGAGTTTTTGCTGTCGGTTCAAAAATCAAAACCTTTTTATCTTTAGAATTAATTTTTAAAAGAACGGAATATGTGCCGTCATTTTTTATTATGATTGCAGGTGTCGGGTATTTTGAAACAAGATTATTAATATCGCAATTTGTTTTGATTTTGACCTTGAAATTATTATTTTTAATAATCCGCACGAGTTCTTCTTTGGAAAGTTCGTTTTCAGAAACGGCATATTCCTTTTGAATTTTTCTTAAATCAATATCAATTCTGTTTATTTTTGCAATTATGTCAAAAGCCGCTAATCCTGTCTGCATCAGATTTTTTCTCCGCTGTTTTTTGTCATTAAATCAAGTTTGTATTCTGATACAAACTCTGTAATTTCAGATTTTTCTATTTCAAAATATTTATTCAAAAGACCGATTTTTTGTTCGAGATAACTGTCTTTGTCTATCAATTTTTGTTCGTTAAGTTTATCAAAATCAGAAATATTTTTTGCTAAAAAATCTTTCATACGAAGGTTGTTTTCGTGAAGAATTTTTCCGTAAACGGCATCATCTCTGATTTTTTCATAAGTATATTTAACTTCTGCTATTTTCTTTTCTTTTTCAGTTTGTAATCTTAGAATTTCAAGTTTTATCCTGTCTCGGTCGCTTTTGTTTTTAAATCCGTCAAAAATCGGCAAAGATGTGATAATTCTGAATTTAAGACCTCTTTGTTTAAAATTTTCGTATGAATCAAAATAATTATTAGGGTCTGCACCGTATAAATAGTAATTTGTCGTAAAATTAAAAGCAGGAAGATTTTGTTTTTTTGCAATCAAGAGTTCTTTTTCTTTCTTTTTAATTTCCGCATCATAAATTTTCGCTTCAGGAATATTCTCAACATCTAAAACAGGTAAATCATCCTGTTTATCTGTGTTTTCATAAACAAAGTCTTTTATTGTAGTATTTTTTTCATAATCAATTCTTGTGAGAAAAGATAATTCTTTCAATGATTTTTCAAATTCATTCTTAGTTTTTTGGAGTTCATTATTAAGTTCTGCAAGTTTTATTTTTTCGGAGAGAACGGATGTTTCAGGAATTTTTCCTGCTTTATATAATCTTTCTTTATCGTTGTACAACTCATTTTGTAATGCGGAAGTTTGGGTTAAAAGGCAGATTTGTTTGTATAACAAAAGAGATTTTGCATAAGTATCAACGGCAGTGATTTCCGTATCTCTTAAAATTTTATTGTATTGTGCAATTTTTGAGAGCTTATCTGATTTTGCGATTTTAAGTCTGTCTCCTCTTATACCAAAATCATACAAATTGTATGTCAAACCAACAGACAGAGATGTTTGAAAAACCGAATCACCGTATAAAACTTCATTTCCGATATATACTGTTTGATTGTTATCATCAAAACTTTTGGTCAGTTCGCTATAAAAATATGTGCTGATTTTTGGATAATACTCAGACTTTGCACCTAAAATTTCCGTATCCGTAATTTTTATATCCGTTTCATAAATTTTCAGGTCGAAAGAATTTTTTAATGCCTCTTCTTTTACACTCTTCCAGTTTATTTCTTCTGCACAAACTTTCTGAAAAAAAAATATTGATAATATTAATAAAAAAAATAACTTTTTCATCTTCTTCCATTGTAATACAAAAAGAGGGGCAATATTGCCCCTCTTTGAAATATTTTTCTATGACATTGCAAGTATTAAATCATCTTGATTTTGATTGTACTCGCCGTTAATCATTTCACCTTCAGGTGCATAGGAGTTCATCTCTTGGATTAACATATTTACGTCAAAATTATCATTGCCGCTATTTGTGTCTTGTTCGTCAACGTAGTAATTTATTCGGTCTGAAATATCTGTTAAAACAGTTCCGTCTGAAAATGAGAAGTTTTCAATTTTTCTGTTTTCTTCTGTATTGAAGTAATCTTGAATATAAATTGAACCATCTTCATTAGTGAAAGTTATTGCAAGCTCACCATTTTGTGTCTGCGAGAAGATTACGTCATTAGCATTAATTCCGCTGCCAAATTTGATTGTGTCATTGCCTCCTATATCATTAATGTAATCGTGACCGTCTCCGATATTATAGATGTAGGTATCATCACCGCCTTCTTCTTCCCAATAGTTATCATTTCCGCCTTTACCTTCAAGAATGTTGTTTCCGGCATTACCTCTGATAAGGTTATCTCTGGCATTTC
>CANQLA010000122.1 GCA_947624605.1 Candidatus Gastranaerophilales bacterium
TAAAACTTGAAGATGTTTGCGAATTTTATAGAGGATTAACATATTCCAAGAAAGATGAAGCAACATTTTCAAATAAAATAGTTTTAAGAGCAAACAATATTAACTTAAATGCATCAACACTCAATTTTGAAGATTTAAAGTATTTAAAAGAAGACTTCGATATCCCTAATGATAAGAAATTACAAAAGGATTGCATCTTTATATGCATGTCAAGTGGCAGTAAATCTCATTTGGGTAAGGTTGCCTATATAGACAAGAACTATGACTATGCTTTCGGTGGTTTTATGGGGTTGATTAAACCAAAGCAAAACATATTACCAAGATACTTATTTTATCTATTACAAACACCAGAATACAAGGAACTTATTAATAAGCTATCAAATGGCATAAACATAAATAATATCAAATTTTCCGATTTGAAGAAATTTCAATTTGAACTACCTATGCTAAATGAACAAAAAAGAATAATAAACATATTAGACAAAGCTGATGAAATAAGACAGAAGAAGAAACTTGCTAACGATAAACTTGACGAGTTCCTAAAATCGACATTCACCGACATGTTTGGAAATCCAATAATTAACTCCAAAAAATATGAATCTTCTTTATATGGTAGTGAATTTGTCATCTCATCAGGTGGTACACCTTCAACACAAAAATCCGAATATTGGGAAGATGGCAATATATCATGGATTGGTTCAAATATGTGTCAAAATAAAGTCTTGTCCAAAAATGACGGAAAATTTATAACAGATTTAGGTTTAAGCAAATCATCAGCTAAAATATATAAAGTTGGTACAATATTAGTAGCATTAGTTGGTGCAACTATTGGTAAAACCGCATTTCTAAAATTTGAAACAACAACAAATCAAAATATTGCAGGAATTGAGAATAATAATCCTAACAAATTTAACAATGTATATATATACTATCATCTACAAAATTTATATGATTTGTTTATGCGAATTGGCAGTGGAAAATTCAAAATGGCAAACTTAACTTTTGTTCGTAACTTACCAATAAATATTCCACCAATAGAACTACAAAACAAATTTGCTCAAATAGTTGAAAAAGTCGAAGCACAGAAGCAAAAGAACGAGCAAGTTATTGAACAAATGAACAACCTATTTAACTCCCTTTCACTGCAGTCGTTTAGTAAATAATTTTAGTGTATAGCAAGTTGGCTAAAACCATTTAATCGTTGTTTAGTTTTGTTAATAATATTAGACAAATTACTTGACACTGTTAAACACAATGATACAATTATTATATACATTTTAAAAGGAATCTAACATGCCGGCCGTCACACTAGATTTAGAAGAATTAAAAAAAGAAAGAGATAAGCATTTAGAGGCTATCAAGCATATTGATTACATGATTGAACGTTTTTTTGGCAAAGAAGCAAGCCAAGACTGTGAAAGTGTAATGGATGTTAACCATGCCAATCTGGTAGCTGATAAAAGCAGAATGCAAAAAGCTCTTGATGTATGTGAACAATACTTAATACAAGGTAATACCGTACGCACAATGCGTCAATTTCTTGGTGTTATAGAAAAACATGGAATTGTTCTAAGTCGAGGAGGACTATCTCTGGCGTTTAAAAAGCCTAATTCAAATATATATTTTGATGCTAATGCAAATATGTGGAAATTAAAAAATCAAGGGTAGGGTCGATACCGTAAGGCACTTGCCTTAAAGATAACTAAACGGAAAGAGGAAACGAAAAATGGCTAAGAAATCATTTTATCAGGATGCTAAAACAGGCAAAATAGTTTCTGTTGACTATGCAAAAAAACATCCTGATACAACCATTAAACATACATTTAACCCTAAAAAAGAAAAATAGTCTGTAGAATTGACGATCACACAGACTATTTAACTTGTTGGTATGTATAGTCGGATAGGGCCTTTTTGCCCTAGAGGCTATGCATCCGATTCTAAAGTCCACCGTCAGTCTTCATTTAGCAGGTGGTTAAAAGTACAGGAATCATTTCTCCTGTACTTTTATTTTTTCATTTATTTATATAAAATGCAATACCTTTTAACGAAATGTAAAAATAAAAAAGATTTATGCTATAATAAACCAAAAAACAGGCGGTGTATGAGCAATTTTGAATTCCCCAAAAGCATTCAAAGGGGAAATATAAAAATTTTTCAATAATTTAATACCATGTTACAAGTGTTACATTGTGTTGAAAAGTATTACAAAATATTGCATAATAGTTATATGGACTGGTCTTATGATCTCGGTCCACCACGGCAGGTGTTATACCTGCCTTTTAATTTATAAGAGCAAAGGACTATGAAGGAATTAAGTATTTTTATTGATGAATCTGGGGATTTAGGTGAATATCAGCCACATTCTCCGTTTTATATAATTTCGTTAGTCTTTCACGAACAGATTAAATCAATAAAAAATGAAGTTGATAAACTTGATAATTTTTTAGATATTAATAATTTAAAAAATCACACTATCCATACTGCACCATTAATTAGACAAGAAAAATGCTATAAAAATATGGATATAAATATAAGAAGTAAATTATTTCGTCAATTATTTAACTTTATATGAAATGTTGATGTATCATATAAAACTATTGTTATCGATAAAAAGACATGTTCAAATCAAGTTGATATGATAAAAATTATTACTTTAGAGCTTGCCTCATTTATAAAAAATAATTATAAATATTTTTCTGATTTTGATAATGTATTTATCTATTATGATAATGGTCAAATTCAATTAAATAAAATTTTAATTGCTATATTTGGTTCTTTGTTAGAAAATTCAGAATTTAGAGTAATTGCACCTAATAACTACAAATTATTTCAAGCTGCGGATTTAATTTGTACTTTATCTCTTATTAAAAATAAATTAAAAAGTGGAAAATGCCTGACAAATTCTGAGCAGATATTTTTAGGTTCAGCTTCTAAATTAAGAAAAAATTATTTGAAATTTTTTGAAAAAATAGAATTTACACAAAAAATAAAGCAATTAGTATAAAACTTTTATTGCAATACATTTTATGCTAAAATGAACCAAAGAACGGGCGGTGTATGAGTAATTTTGAATTCCTGCAAAAAGAATGGAAAGACATATATGAACTAACTAAAGAAGCCGAAAGCTGCATTTGGTCTAAGCCTGTTTATGCCTGCCTTACAAATAGAAAAGCATTAGAGAAAGCTGTCATTTGGATGTATAAAAATGATGCTGATTTAACAATGCCTTATGATACATCCTTAAATTCACTCTTACATGAAGAAACTTTTGTAAATAATGTATTGCCTGTTTTAGTTCCAAAAGTAAATATAGTAAAGAAATTAGGTAACATTGCAGCTCACGAAGATAAAAAACTGTCTAATCAAGATGCCCTGCAATCAACAATGGAATTATTTTACTTCTTGTATTGGTTTTATATGTCGTATTCTATTGATGAACCAATAAGAGGTTTAAAGTTTGATTCAACAATAATACCTAAAACAACTCCTGAACAAGCTGAAATTGAACGATTAAAAAAGAAAATCGAAAAACAAGAACAAGAAATCCTAAAAAAAGAAGAGTTAATTAAAGAAAATAAAGAACTATTAGAAAAAGTAAAACAAATCAAATCTCAAAAGAGGTCAAATCCTGCCGATTATAACTATAATGAGGCTCAAACAAGAAAATACTTTATTGATGTTCTTTTAAAAGAAGTTGGTTGGGATATTACAAAGCCTGATGCAACAGAATACGAAGTTACAGGCATGCCAAACGCAACCGGTTTAGGATATGTTGACTATGTTCTTTGGGGTGATAACGGCAAACCTTTAGGCTTGGTTGAAGCAAAAAGAACAATGCGTGATGCTAAAGTTGGCAGAGAACAGGCTGAATTATACGCAAATTGTCTTGAAAAGAAATTTGGTCAAAGACCGATTATGTTCTATTCAAACGGATACGAACATCATATTTGGGATGATTTAAACTATATTCCTCGTAAAGTCAGCGGTTTTTATTCAAAAGAAGATTTACAAAGACTTATAAACAGACGAGAAACTCAAAAAGATTTAGTCAACATTGATATAAATAAAGATATTGCAGGCAGACCTTATCAAGAAAGAGTTATCAAGAGTGTTTGTGAGAACTTTCAAAAGAAAAACAGAAAATCACTTCTTGTAATGGCAACAGGAACAGGTAAAACTCGTGTTGCAATATCTATTGTTGATATTCTGACAAGATATAATTGGGCTAAAAGGATTTTGTTCTTAGCTGATAGAGTTCCGCTTGTAATACAAGCACAAAGAGCTTGTGCAAAGGTTATGCCAAGTTTAAACCCTGTAAATTTAATGCAAGCAGGAACAGATTGTGCTGATAGCAGATTTGTTGTTTCAACATATCAAACAATGATGAATTTAATTGATGCCAAAAAGGCTGATGAGAAGATATATTCAGTCGGTTATTTTGATTTAATTATTATTGATGAAGCACACAGGAGTATCTATAAACGATATGGAGAAATATTCAATTACTTTGATGCCTTAATGTTAGGTTTGACCGCAACACCAAAAAATGACCTTGATAAAAATACTTATGAAGTTTTTGAACTTGAAAACGGTGTTCCAACTGATTGCTATGAATATAAAGAAGCAGTTGAGCAGGGTTATTTAGTACCTTATGAAAGTTTTGATACATCAACCAAATTTTTAAGAGAAGGTATAAAATATAGCGAATTATCAGACGAAGAAAAAGAAGAATACGAAACAAAGTTTTATGATGAAGAAACAGACACCCTGCCTGAAATGATTGATTCTCATAAACTCAATAAATGGTTATTTAATGCTGATACTGTTGATAAAATCCTTGAAAATTTAATGGTAAACGGTATTAAAGTTGAAGGTGGAAATAAATTAGGTAAAACTATAATTTTTGCAGCAAACCAAGACCACGCAGACTTTATTGCGGAAAGATTTGACAGAAGTTATAAAGAATATAAAGGTAAATTTGCAAGAGTTATCACATATAAGACAGAATATGCTCAAAATTTAATTGATGATTTTTCGGTTAAAGAAAAAGAGCCTACAATCGCAATTTCTGTTGATAAACTTGATACCGGTATTGATGTATTGGAAGTTGTAAATTTGGTGTTTTTTAAGCCTGTTCGTTCATACACAAAATTTATTCAAATGATAGGCAGAGGAACAAGACTTTGTCCTAATCTGTTTGGTCCGAATAAACATAAAGAAAAGTTTTATATTTTTGATGCTTGCGGTAATTTTGAATATTTTGAAAGTAATCCGCCGAAAGCAGGCGGCGGTTCAATGTCATTGAATGAAAAAATATTTTTAAATAGATTAGAATTAGCTGAAAAAATCAAGAATGATGAGGAAGTTTTGAAAGTTTTTTCATCTAAAATAAAAGATAATCTTCATAACCTTGTCAAAACTATGGATAGAGAAAATTTTATCATTAGACGATACTTAGAAACCGTTGAAAAATTTTCTGATAGAGAAAAATGGAATAATTTAGATGATATTGATTTTATAAAGATAAAAGATGAAATTGCAAAACTCCCGACAACAAATAATGAAGATAAAGAGCTTGCTAAGAGATTTGATTTAATTATCGTAAATATGCAGTTAGCACTTTATTCAAAATCTGCAAAAGAATTTTTAAAATATGAGAACAAAATAAAGACTATTGCAAATCTGTTAGAAGAAAAATCTTCTATTCCTATGGTGAGATTGCATATTGAACTTATACAAGAACTACAAACTGATGAATATTGGAAAGATATTACAATTTCAGAATTGGAAGAAATCAGAATAAAATTAAGAGATTTAATTGATTTACTTGATTTTCAAAAGCAAGAAATTGTATATACAAATTTCCAGGATGAAATGAGTGAGGCTGAAGCTTCAAATGCTGATTCTACTCAAACAGCCGGAGTTGATTTAATTCAGTATAGCAAAAAAGTGGAAGCATTTTTACAGGAACATCAAAATGAAATTGCAATAAACAAACTAAAACACAACAAGCCTTTGACGCCTTTAGATATTGAACAACTTGAAAAGATTTTAAGAGAAAATGCGGATATAGTTGGAACGGAAGATAAATTTAAGTCGTTAATGGGAAATCTTGGTTTGGGTGAATTTATTCGTTCTATTGTAGGTTTAGATAACCAAGAAATTGAAAAAGTCTTTGCACAATATTTAGATGAAAATAACTTTAACGCAAATCAAATCAGATTTATTGATAAAATCATCAGTTATTTAAGAATAAATGGTACAATGCTTGATATAGGTATGTTATACGAATCACCGTTTACGGATATAAACGCAGAAGGTATTGACGGAGTATTCTCATCTAAGGATGCAGATAATATTATTTATTTGATTAAAGAAATAAATAACAATGCAAGATTGTATAATTAATTTAACATACTACTGAAAAATTAAAAAAATTGCTAATAAAATAAGCTCATTTTAGCCTGACATTGCTTAATGTTTTTGATTTTTAATATAATTAAAAAGGACACAAGACTTACCTAA
>CANQLA010000123.1 GCA_947624605.1 Candidatus Gastranaerophilales bacterium
CCAAGTTCAACAGGCAAATCTGACTTAGCCGTTAAAATTTCAAAAAAGTTTGGCGGAGAAATTATTTCTGCTGATTCAAGGTATGTTTATAAGGAAATTAATATTGCATCTGCAAAACCTTCTAAAAAAGAAATGGAAGATATTCCTCATTTTTTAATAGATATTTGTTCTCTAACAGAAGAATATTCAGCAGGACAATTTGTAAAAGATGCAGATAAGCTAATTTCAGAAATATCAAAAAGAGGAATCCCGATAGTTGTTGGAGGTACGGGCTTGTATTTTCGTGCTTTAAGCGGTACTTTTGACATTCCGGAAGTTCCGGCAGACAAAAATTTCAGAATTGAAGCGGAAAATATTCCGAATGAATGCCTCTATCGAGAATTACAAATAAAAAATCCTGAATTAGCATCCAAAATTCATCCCAATAATAAAGTAAAAATAGTCCGAGCATTGGAAATTGCACGCTCGGGAGTTAAATTACAATCAAAACAATGCCCGTATAATATTCTTTGGATTGGGCTTAATGCCATAAATCGGCAATTTTTATATGAAAAAGCAAATCAAAGAGTCGAAAATATGTTCAATTCAGGACTTTTTGACGAGGCAAAATACCTCTTTGACACATTCGGAAAAAATAAAATTATAAAGAACACTATTGGTGTTAAAGAGTTTTATGATACGATTTTCAATAACGGAGATATATATAAGGCAAAAGACGACATTAAAAAGAACACAAGACATTACATAAAACGTCAAATATCCTGGTTTAAAAACGAAAAGTTGATAAATTGGTTCTGCATAGATAACAAAATAAATGAAGAGAAAGCAAAAGCCTATTGTTTAATTGAAGAACATTTAAATAGAAGTTAAAATAAATTTTTTCCATAAAACATTATTAAATGCGGAAATAAATATTTTAATCACAAAGATACCCGCATAACACAACCTCAAACGATAAAATCGAATTTACATCGGGATAAAATAAGGAATTTAATTTTTATCCAAATGTTTAAGAGCATATTCACAACACTGTCTGACGAGATTGTTTAAGGAAACATTTTTATTTTGAGCAACGATTTGTAACTCCTGGACCAGTTTTAACGGTAATCTGAAAGTTTTATTTATCATTTCGGGTTTTTCGACTTTAAACATATAACATACCTTTAAGTAATATTTTACGTGTAAAATCAACTTATTTATATGCTCTGTTTTTACACTCTGTATTAATAGTGTAAAATGCAATAAATTATGATATAATAATTGAGATAATAAACAAAATTAACAAAAGAGAGATAAACGGTAATCAAAAATAATGTTTATAGTATAATAAGCATGTTTTTAAAAGAAGTGAAAATAAATAAAAAGCAGAAATGAAGAATATATTATCCCGCTCGATATTAATAATATTTATGGTAGACTTTATAACGATATTGACATCGGTAGTATATTGGTACGGACAAAATGGACTGTGCGGGGAATATTTATATTTAGTTGTGTGCATATCGGTATTTTCAGGGATATTAGCATTATTTTTAAAGGGCAATTACAAGATAAGAGAATTTAATATAAGTATAAAGAATGCATATTTGCTGTTGGAAGGGATAGTGCTGAGTCAGATACCGACGGTGATATTTTATATATTGGTGATACGGAGAGGCGGCTGGATAAAGGCGGTAGTGAGTGCGATAATAAGCATATACGTAATATTGCTGATATATAGGATATTATTTCACGTATATTTATTCAAAATAAAGAAGCCGAAGAGGGTATTAATAATAGGAGTGAACGAGAAAGCGAAGTTGATAGCTGACGAAATAATCAACAAGAGGGCGATGAGAATGCAGATAGTCGGATTTGCGGAGGAACCCGATGGAGAAGAGGAATATATAACAGATGGTGGATATGAAATTTTTTCAAAGGAAGAAGATATAGGAGAAATAATTCGTACGAGAGGAGTTACGACGGTAATAACAGCGACGGACAGGAGGCTGGAAGAGGGATATATAATGTATTTGGCAAAGGAGATACCTGACAGAGTGAAGGTATATTCGATGGCGGAATTTTATGAACGAATGACAGGGAAGTATTATATAGACAAAGTTACTGTGAACAAGTTGTTTTATGAATACATAACGTCTCGTTCAAAGATAAAAGATATAATAAAGAGGATATTTGACGTAATATCGGCGGTAGTGATACTTACGGCAACGATGCCGATACTGATATACATAGGGATACGGGTAAAGTTAACGGACGGAGGGAGTGCGTTATACACGCAGAAGCGAGTAGGGAGATTTGGGAAGACATTTAGGATGTATAAATTGAGGACGATGTATAAGAACGATTACAGACCGAAAGAGAGCGGAATAAAGCATACGGAATCGCAGGAAGAAGATGAGAGGGTGATACCTTTTTGCAGATTTGTGAGGAAGGCGAGATTTGATGAAATTCCGCAGATGATAAATATAATAAGGGGAGAGATGTCGATAGTAGGACCGAGGGCAGAATGGGAAGAATTGGTAAATATATACAGTGCGGAGATAAAGTATTATAGGAGTCGGCAGTGGATGAAAGCCGGCTGGACGGGGTGGGCGCAGATAAACCAGGGTCATTGTGTGGAGAAAGATGATATAAGGGAGAAACTGCAATATGATTTATACTATTTAAAGAAGAATAATATACTTTGGGATATATCGATACTGATAAAGGCAATATTTATGGCGATAAGCGGTCGTCACGGATAGTTTTAATAAAACGGCAGAGCGGAGAAAATGAAAGAAGAGTCAAGTGAAAAAGGAGGACGGATGAATACATCAGAAGGTATTGATGTATCGATAATAATTGTGAATTGGAATGCAGGGGGATATCTTGAGGAGACGATAAATTCCGTAAGGGAGAAAACGGAAGGGATAAGATACGAGATAATAATAATAGACAACGACTCGGATAAAACGGATGAGAGTTACGAATATATAGAGAGAATAAAAGGAGAAGAAGATATAAAGGTAATAAAGGAAGAGAAGAACGCAGGATTTGCGAAAGCGAATAATATTGGTATGGAAATGGCAAGAGGGAGAAATTTTTTAATATTAAATCCTGATGTAATATTTCATAACAATGTAATAAAGATACTGAGCGAATATTTAGACGGACACGAAGACGTAGTTATGGCAGGACCGAAGGTATTAAATGCGGACGGAAGTTTTCAACAGCCGTGTTTAAGGGGAAATCCGTATCCGAGAGATACTTTATATCATCTAATCGGATTGGGGAAGGCATTTCCGAAAGATGCGAGATTTAACGGATACTCACTATGGCATTTGGACAGGGAAAAGATAAACGAATGCGGGGCATTGAGCGGATGCTGCATGATGGTAAAGAGGAGTATGTATGAAGAGATAGGAGGAATGGATGAAGAATTTTTCATGTATCAGGAAGAAACAGATTGGGGCTTGAGGGCGAAAGAGACAGGGAAGAAAGTTATCTATAATCCAAGCGGAGTAGTGACGCATTATCAGGGGGTAACGACAGATAAAGCAGGAATAAAGAGCAAGTGGATATTCACGCAATCAATGATGAAATTTTTCAAGAAGCATTTTTGGAGCCGATACAACATAATAGAGAAGGGGTTTTGGATAGTGTTGATATACGGAAACTTTATATTGAAGATAATGCAGGGGATAAAGAGGAGAAAGAGGAAAAGGAGATGAAAGGCGGGATTTATACGCCGAAGCAGAAGGGGTTGTCGAAGGGAATAAATAGGGAAAAGAGCCGAAGAGGATAAATGGATGAAAATCACATTTTATACGCCGATGCTGAAGCAGTCGGGTGGGAATATAGTAATGTTCAAATATGCGGAGTCGCTGGCATCAATAGGACATGAAGTGATAGTAATATCGCCGTGGAAGGAGGAGAGCGAACGAATAAGGAACGGAGTAAAAATAAAGACGTTCAGGGAGATAGGAAACAAATATATAGCCCATATATTATTTGAACTGATATATCTAAAGAAATATTACGAGCTGACGGAGCAAACAGATGTAATAATCCCGATATTTTTTCCGTTGACAATCCATGCAATTTTATGCAAAAAAATGGGCAAAACCCGTGCGGTTATTGCTTTATTCCAGGATTCCCAAACCATGTTATGGTTTGGGAATTACATCTATACAATATTAAGAATAAAAATACTTACAGGACAAATAGATAAATTTATAGCGGTATCGACGCCGATAGCGGAGGAGATAGAGCGTTTGGCGGGTCGAAAAGCAGAGATAATCCCAAACGGAGTGGAAAAGGAGTATTTTTATCCGAGAAATGCGGAGAAAGAGAGATACATGCTGTTTGTCGGGAGTTCAGCGAAGAGTAAGGGAATAGAAAGTTTTATCAAGGCATATAAGATAGTAAGAGAAAGGATACCTGATATAAAGGCGAAGATAGTAACGCAAAGCAAAGCGGAAATAAACGAAGCAGGAGTAGAGGTAATCGAAGGAACAGACAGGGAAGAGCTTTCGCAGATATATTCAAAGGCGATGGTATATGTAAGTCAAAGCATAGGAGACAGTTTCGGATTACCGCCGTTAGAGGCAATGGCTTGCGGAACGGCGGTAGTAATGACGAATACGACAGGAGCGAAAGAGTATGCAAAAGACGGGGAGAATGCATTTGTAGTGCCGATAGGAGATTATGAAGCATCAGCAGAAGCGGTAATCAGGCTGATAGAAGATAATTCATTGAGGAGGAGATTTGAAGAAGCGGGGATAGAAACAGCCAAGAGGTATGATTGGGGAGTTGCCGAAGCGAAATTCAAAGAAGTGGTAGAGGGAGCTGATGATAAGAGTAGATAAGCGGTCAGTTGGATATTTGGTATTATTTATAATATTATTGCAGTCGTTAGGATTTGGCATATCGGGGAAGTTGTTCATAGCGGTTTTTATGCCTGTAGAAGTTTGTTTTTTATTGTATAACATAATGAGAGACGGAAATTTTTGGGGTAAAGCTGCTAAATTATGCAGGTATACGCCGTTTATATACCTGTTTATATATTATTTTTGGGCAATAATAACGGTATACGTATCGATAATGAAGGGAACGTTTTATTTTGGAAGTTTTATAAACGGATTTATCGGAGGATTGACGTTTTCGGTAATACTTGGATATTTAAGTGTATATTTTATATTGAAAGAGGGATATATAAGTATAAGAGAATTTATCAAATTTTTGACGATATATTACCTATTCATATATGTAATGGGAATTGTGCAATATATAGCGAACGTATACAGTGTGGATATATTGAATAATTTTATGGTATTATTTAACAATAAGGGAGCGTTATTATTTGACAAAGACCCGTTGAACAAGCTGGCAGCGAACAGGATACAATCGATATTTGATGAGCCGAGCAATTTAGGGGGATTTATATATTCAAATTTGCCGATAATATATGCGATAGGATTAAGCAGATACAAAATATTCGAGTCAAAAGTGATGTCAAAGGCGGTGAAGATGATATTAATCCCGATGACGCTTTTGACGCTGATAATGGCGATGTCGCCGATGTCGCTGGTATTTGCAATATTTGTGACTTTATTATATTTTTCAAAGGGGATAGTAGTATTTTTGAGGAGGCATATAGTAAAATTCACATTTATAATATCGATATTTTTGATAATTTCTGTATTTGCGATGATGATGGTAAAGAGTTCTGATATAAGGGTATTGAAGAGGATAGCGGTATCGATACCGAATTTGTTCAATTTAGAAACGTTAATAGTAGTGGAAGAGTCGTTAGCGACGAGGATAATCAATTACATAATAATGTTAAAGGCAGGTATAGATAATATAGTATTTGGTGTAGGATACGGAAATTTAGCGAAGTATTTTGTGGAGTTAATGAAGATGACGACGATGCCTTTGACACCTGAGCAGTTGTTTAATATGCAAAACGGATTTGGTTCGCCTGCATCGGCGACGTTTTTCAGGGTATTTGCGGAGACGGGTTTAATAGGATTAATTTTGGTAATAAATTTTTATTATCGTTCGTTATGGAGGTTAATAAAAGGCAGGAGGTATTTTGAGGGAATAGAGGGAGATTTTTGCAAAGGTATAATATATTTTATAATAGTGCAGATGACGTTTGTATTTTTTTACAATTCGACGCTTCATGACACTTATGCGGTGATGTTGATGGGAGTTTCCGGATATATGATAATGAGTTTAAGGGAGAAAGCTGCGAGAGGATACGGAGAGTTTGTCAAAGTTGATGAAAGAGGAGAAAGATAAGTTGGGAAAGAAGATAATATATTTAACGAGGAACAATTTTTACAGTCAATTTGGCGGAGATACCGTTCAAGTGGAAAAGACGAAGCAGATGTTGGAGCGAATGTACAATTTGGACATAGAAATTGTATGTGATACGGGAGAATTGTTGACGGACAGAGAATTTGACATAATGCATGTATGGGGA
>CANQLA010000124.1 GCA_947624605.1 Candidatus Gastranaerophilales bacterium
AAAGTCAAACGAGTGGCAACGCAGTGAAACGAGTAACGACTTTTCGTGAAGCAAAATCCAAGAGAGCGGATTTTGTGTAGGACGCCGTGTGAGCAGTAGCGAACCCAGTCCGAAATATCGGCGAAATAGTGAACGGCAGTTTTGCAATAGCAAAACAAAGTGAACGACTTGAAGCCGTAAAACAAAATCCAAGAGAGCGGATTTTCGGTAGAGTGAAGTCGAACGAAGTGAGCGGAACTCGTAAGTAGGAGTTTTTCGGTGGAATGGCAAGGACGAAGTCCGAGAATGAAACGAAGAAAAACGACTACCCGAAAATCTAAGAGACTTTGCGGTCAAAGAAATGTTGCGTATATTACAGGATAATTTTAATTTTTGCATTTTAATTTTTGGACGTTATATTACCTTTAAAAGTCAAATTATCCGTACAAAAAATTATTCCACGTATTACACAGTACATTAAAATCGAATAATTTCAAGAGTTTTTAATAGACACATGAATAGATAATGTGATAATATTTAAAAATAACAATTTAGGAGCAAAAATAGTGACAGAAAATAATGAAGAAAATCATAATCATTTTGAAGAAAATAAAAATGATGATTCATTGCAAGAAAAGAAGAAAAATATTTTTGCAAAAATTCTTGAATGGTGCAAACGTTCCTTTTTGCACCCTACCACTACGAATTAAAAAATAAAATAAAATCTATATTAGGAATTTTTACTCTAAATTTAAAAATTTTATTTAACTCAAATGTTGTTGATACAACAAAATACCAAATAGAATTGTTAAATGAGTATTCTAAAATAAATAATTATAATAAAGTAATACATTTATATGAAAATCTATTTTCAACATTTACTTTTGATAATATAAATATTCAATTACTTAAAAATGTTTGTATTGCTTATAACAATAAGAAACAATTTAGTAAATTATTAATGATAATAGAAAGAATATTTGAATTAACATCATTGTCAAAAGAAGATATTAGTTTTTTTAAAATGTATAAAGGAATAGCTTTTCTTGCTCTCAAACAAATTGATAAATATAGAAAAGAAATTGACTCTATCTATGATATAGAAATTGATAATAAAGAAAAATATGTAATTTTTATTACATTAACCTTGGTATTTATTGGGTTAGAAGAATATAATGAATCTTTTTATACCATATCTAAAGCTATTAAATTTATTCCAAAAGAAGATGAATCTTTATATAAGTATTATTCGCTTTTATCTGTTGTATTTTTTAAAATAAAAGAAGATAAAATTGCAAAATTATCTTTAAATTTAAGAAAATTAATGGAAAAAGAAAATGAATTAAATTTTTTACAGTGTTATTATGTCGGCTTGAGTAATTTTCAAATTGCAGAAAGAATGCAAGAAGATGAATTTTATAATATATCTTTAAAATATTTAAGAAAAGCAGTAAGATTAGCCCAAAATAATAAGCAATTAACAGTATGTTTTATTTTATTACAAGATTGTTTTTCACGTATGCAAAATTATTATCGTGCAAGAGGTTTTACAAAATTAGTAATTAAATATACAAATAGCAAGATATTAAAAACAAAGTATACACAAATGCTTTCAGCATTTTATTTTGAAACAAATGAATACGAGAAATCACTTGAAACATCTATGAGACTACTAAATCATTTAAATATATTTGAAGAAAGTTTTGTTCTTGCAAGTATTGCTATCAATCAATTTAAACTTAATAAAATTGAAGAAGCAGAAAATAACATTAAAAGAGCAAAATTATTAAATTCAAAAAATAAAGCTGTACAAGATGTGATTAATACATATTATGAGGTAATTATAACAAGTAAAAAAGGAAAAGGAATTTAATTTATGTCAAATCCAAATATAAAAGGAAGCCGATAGGTCAGGCACAGCCTGACCTACTATTTACTTTATTTGTTATTGTTGGGTTAAAACCCAACCTACATACTTTTTGAAAACAAAAGGGGTCAAAATTGAAGATAACCGCGAATAAAAATGCAGTTTTATATATAAGAGTATCAACCGACGAACAAGCAAAACACGGTTATTCTATCGACATGCAACAAAATCAATGTTTCAATTTTGTGCAAAAAGAGGGGTATAATATAATCGGGGTCTATATTGACGACGGCTACACCGCAAGAAATCAAAACCGCCCGCAATATAAACAACTTTTTGAGGATATAAAAAACAAGAAAAAATTATCAATGCCGTTATTGTATGGCGGTGCGATAGAATGATTCGCAATACTGGATTATATCATGCACAAATTGTTCCCAAATTTGCACAATACGGTGTTGAATTGTTGTCCGCAACTGAAAACAACGACATGAACAATCCTTATGGACGTTATATTCGTAACAATCAAATAAACAATGCCGAACTTGAATCAGAATTAACAAGCATTAGAACAATTGAAAATTTAAAAGAAAAGGCACGTCAAGGATATTTCCCCGGTTCGCGTGCACCTGTCGGTTATATTCGCGATAAAATCGACGGGAAAAAAGTAATTGTCCCCGACAAACAAAAAGCCCCGTACATAAAAGACGTTTTCAATCTCTATACACGGGGTGGATATTCATATAAAGAAATCGCCGACAAATTAGCAAAAAGAGGATTTACGCATAATAATAAACCTTGTAATAAAAAACTTATTGAAAATATATTGACCGTTTATGATTGTTTTTATAACGGGCAATTTATGTTCAAAGGGGTAAAATATGAGGGTAAACACGAAGCAATATTGACAAAAGAAGAATATGCAAATTTTAAGTGCGTCCGTAATCAAAAATATGCACCAAAATCATTTATATATCGGGGGTTAATTCAATGTGCTTTAACGGGCAAATATCTAATCGGCGAAGAACATACGGGTGCAAATAATAGCGGTATATATCAATATTATAGATGTCACCATTGTTCAATGAAAAAAGATTGTAAAAAAATTATAAAATCAAGCGTTATTGATAAATTGATTATTGATACAATTAACACTTTAACGATAACAAAAGAAGAAATATTAGCCTTTAAAGACGATTTAAAAAATATTATGTACACAAATCAAAATATGAATGAAGAACGCTTGAATCTAATTTTGCCACAAATTAAAAAATTAGAAAATAGAATGCTTGCATTGTATGATGACAAAATCGACAGTTTAATAACTGAAGAATTTTACAAACAAAAACGGGATTTATGGCAAAATCAACTCGATGAATATCAACTTGAAATCAACGCATTAAAGAACGCACAAAAAGAAATATTTAAAAGAATTGAAAACGCACTCGAACTCTGCGAAGACTTGTCGGGTGTATATTTGCACCATACGGATGAAGAAAAGCACATTTTGATAAAATTGCTTTGCTCGAACTTTTCTTATGACGGCTCAAAATTAGTAATAACAATAAAAGAGCCATTTAAGGCTCTTATAAAATTTGTTATTTTTAAAAATGGGGCGGGCGGTGGGATTCGAACCCACGCATATCGGAACCACAATCCGAGGTCTTAACCGCTTGACGACACCCGCCATCTCCTTTCGTATTCAAAAGTATCTTCTAAAAATATCTGTTTGTCAATATTTTAATTATTCTCTTTTATATATATTTCTATCAATATTTACCCTTTGTCTTTCTTGAACAATTAGTTTTATATTTCTATCTCAACTTTCCCTCATTATATTAATTATGTTACTCTCTCTCCGTATTTTTAGTATTGCTTGTTTACAATTTCTTTACTCATAAAACTTGAGATTTAAATATTTTATACTAATCCTGTCAATCAAATTATATTTGCAAAATTATATTTCCGCTAATGAAAATAAGTTTGTATGTTCAATTATTAAATTCCTTTTCCTCAATACCCTTTAAATTTTATACAATTTTATATATTCACTGTCATTTTTTTATCGTTCTTTTAATTTATCTTTATGCTTAGAAAAATTATTTAATTATGTCTGCTTATTTTTATTTGTTATCTTTACAATAAACTTATTCATTTTTTTCTGCTAAAAGTGATTTTGCAAATTCTCTTGCAAATATTGAATTATCCCCCGATGCAAGATTCGCTATTGCTGAAATTTTCTCTTCTTCATTTAAATTTTTGACTATAATTGATGTTTCTCTATCTTGTTTTTTCGTCACTAAAATATGATTTTCCGCTTTTGATGCAATAACTGCCTGGTGTGTTATCAGCAATATTTGTCTGTATTTTGACAATTTATGTATCTTATCTGCTACACTTTGTGATGCCTTTCCCGAAATTCCAGTATCTATTTCATCAAATATAATGGTGTCAATGTCATCTGCTTCTGCAAAAATCGTTTTTAATGCCAGTATTATTCTTGAAAGTTCTCCTCCCGATGCCACTTTTGCTATCGGCTCCAATTCCCCTGAAATATTCGTCGATATGTAAAATTCTACATTATCTTTACCGTTTAATGATAATTCTGCTTCCTCGATTTTTATCTCAAATCGTGATTTTGAAAGCTCCAGATTCTCTAATTCTCTGACAACTGACTCTGATAACCTCTTCGCTGCTTCTCTCCTTTTCTCACTTATCCTTTCTGCTATTATATTCAGTTCTTTTAATTTCTCTCCTCCTTTTACCGTGAGTCCTTCCGCCTTTTTGGTTGAATTTTCTATTGCTTCCAATTCTCCGCAAAGTCTTTCATACGTTTTCATAACTTCTTCTAAAGAATTACCGTATTTCCGTTTTAATTTATCAAAAATGTATATTCTCTCTTGTATTTCATTAAAACGTTCCGTATTGTTTTCAACAGATTCTACGTAATGCCTCAGTTCTGCCGATATCTCTCTGGCAAGTTCCGCTATCTCTTCTATTGACCCTTGTAGATTTTCAAGCCCTTTATCAATTTCTGCTGCCTTATATACATTCGTTTTTACTCTACTTATTATGTCTGTTAATGAATTTTCATTACCGTTTAATGTCCAATATGCACAACTCGTAAGTTCTTTTAGCCTTTCTGCATTTTCAAGAATTCTTAGCTCATCTCTTATATCTCTTTCCTCATTTATATCTTCTATCCCGGCTTGCTCAATTTCATTAATTTCAAACTTCAAAAAATCTGTTTTTGTCTCACTCTTCTCTGCCTCGATTTTCGCTTTCTCCAATTCTTTTAATATGTTTTGATATTCTACGTACAAAACTTTGTATTTCTCAAGCTCTGCTTCATCTTTTATGTAATTGTCCAATAACATAAGCTGATACTTCGGCTCCATATATGCATATAATTGATGCTGCGAATGTATATCAATTACATAACCTTTTATCTCTTTTATAAAATTTTGATTTACTATAGTACCGTTTACCCTTATACGAGATGTCGCTTCCGTTATTTCTCGTGAAATAATCGTTTCTTGTAAATATTCTATATCGTTTTCTTCAAATAGTTTCTGTATTTCTTTCTTGCAACAAGATATACATAACTCTATAACAGCTTTCTGACTTCCTCGTTTAATTACCGAACCAGATACCTTTCCTCCAAAAACAATATCTATTGCATTGATTAAAATACTCTTCCCTGCACCTGTCTCTCCGGTAATTGCATTTAATCCAGAAGAAAAATCTATCATCAATTCATCTATTAGTATGTAATTTTTTATGTGTAAATAATTAATCATATCGGCTAATCATATTTTACAACCCTATTTCAATTATGACAATATTATATTCTGTGTCAAAATTTTAAAAATAAAAGGCGGCTGTTTTTCAAACAGCCGCCTTTACTCAATTTTATTATATTAAAGTCTTTCTGCTACCATTTTAAGAGTTTCTGCTAATCTCGTCGAATAACCCATTTCGTTATCGTACCAAGAAATAATTTTAACCATATTTTTACCCATAACTCTTGTTAATAATGCATCAACCGTTGAAGATTGTGATGAACCTATGTAATCAGATGATACAAGCGGTTCTTCAGTATAACAAAGAACATGACCGTCTGCTCCTGCTTTTAATGCTGCATTTACTTCTTCAACCGTAACTTCTTTTTCTGTTTCAAATACTACATCAACCAATGAAACATCCGGAGTAGGAACTCTCATTGCAAAACCGTCTAATTTACCTTTTAATTCCGGAATAACTAATGCAACTGCTTTAGCTGCACCTGTTTTTGTAGGAACAATATTTAATGCACCTGCTCTTGCTCGTCTCGGATCTTTATGACCTGCATCCAAAATTCTTTGATCACCTGTATATGAGTGAACTGTTGTCATTAACCCTTTTACTATTCCGAATTTCTCTTTTATTACTTTTGCAACCGGTGCTAAACAGTTTGTTGTACAAGAAGCCATCGATATTACATTGTGTCTTGCCGGATCATACATGTCTTCATTTACTCCTAATACAATTGTAATATCTTCGTTTGTTGCAGGAGCTGAAATGATAACTTTTTTTGCACCTGCAGTGATATGAGCTTTTGCTTTTTCACCGTCTGTAAAG
>CANQLA010000125.1 GCA_947624605.1 Candidatus Gastranaerophilales bacterium
CTCCATCATTTCCTTCAATTCCGCAGGACCTACTGTGTATGCCATTATTTTTGTAAAATATTTTGCTGCCTTTTCTGTATCAAATCTGATTTCTTTTAAAATTTCGTCCATTTTATCCTCCTTTGCCTTTCCTTGTATTTTATAAACAAGAAGGATATAGATCTCATCATCCTTTTAGAAGTTCAAAAGTATAATAAGCTTGAAACAAAAAAATTTTTTTAACTATATTATTTCTTTTTGGGCTTTTCCATTCCTTCCGGAATAAGTCTGTATCCCCCTCCATATATCGTTTCTATGTATTGCTTATTCCCGGAAATTTTATCTAATTTTGTCCGTATGTGTCTTATATGCACTCTTATCGTTTCTACATCATCATCAGGATTGTAACCCCATATGTCTTGTAATATCTTCGCTCCGGAAACCATATTTCCGTAATTCTGCATTAATAAATTGATTATGTCAAATTCTATTGGTGTTACTTTAGTAATTTTATCCTTTATCTTTACTGAATATGTTTCCGGCAGCAACGTTATATCTCCTATTTGAAGAATTTCTTTAGTCGCCAGTGATTCCGGAATTTTGTCCGCTCTTTTTAACAATGCTCTCACTCTAACTTTTAATTCTTCCAATTCAAATGGTTTTACTAAATAGTCATCTACGCCTATATCAAATCCTTTTACTTTATCATCGAGCATTCCTAGTGCCGTCAGCATTATAATCGGTGTTCCTTTTATATTTGGATTTTCTCTGATCCTCTTTGCTATTGTGTATCCGTCTACATCCGGCATCATTACATCTAAAATTATCAAATCCGGCTGCTCCTGCTTTGCCGCTGCAAAACCCGATATACCATCTAGTGCTGATATAACCTTGTATCCCGAAAGTTCAAGGTTTACTTTTACCAATTCATTTACTGCTTCATCATCATCTATTACCAATATTTTATTCATGACCTTTTTCTTTCATTTTTATTAATTCCATAACTTTTATTACTCTATTTTTTATTGAATGATTATTTACCGAAGCTGCTCGGGCTTTTGCCGCTATTGCATATATTATTGCAGGATTTTTTATATAAAAATTTACTTTATCCAATAATTCTTCGCTGTTTTTATACGTTTCAATTTCCTTCCCACAATCATACATCCTTAATATTTCTTTGTTTTCAAAACAAAGTACAAATCCACAAGATGCTGTAGCCTCCAATATACTATAATCAATTCCTTCCTCTGTGCTTGTTCGTGTCACTATATTTATAAGACTTGATGAAAATATTTCTGCCCTTTTTCTAAAATCTGTTATTTGACCTTTGTATGATTTTTTATATAATTCTTTTATTTGTGACTCTTTACAATCTTTCCATATTGCTTCTTCCAAACTATTCACATAATCTATTTCGTCTCCATAAATATCTACTTTACCAAAACTGATTATTAAATCAATAATTGTATTTATTGCATCACTATTAAGCTGATTTGCTATTACTGTTATATTTCTCTTGTATCCTGAAAAATTCGTTTTATATTTTTTAGTATGTATACCCGTTGGAATATATATAGAATTATTTATTAATGATAAATTTGCTTTGTCGGAAGTTATAATAATTTTGTCACCATTAAATGAATGTATAAGACTGTTTGTATCTTTCGGCTCTTCCGTTTTTTTTATTAAATTGAACAAAAACATGCATTCAGGACAATGTGTATATATATCATTTAAAAAACCATCTTTTAATTCATTTAAGTTAAAACACATCAAATAATCAGGCATATATTTTTTGATAATTTTGCTGTCAATTTCCGATGAAAAGGCTTTCTCTACATATAAACCAGCTTCTTGAAATCCTTTTGCCCAACTGTCGGCACAAAGCGAATATGGTATTGTATCAGGTTTTATAAGATATATTTTTTTCATTAATCCTCTTTAATAAAAAATGCCGCTTCATTATTAAAAGCGGCAATATAAGGTTATTTGAAAAGCTATTCCGTTTTTTCTTCTGCCTCTGCTTTCGCTTTTGCTTCTTCTTCAGCTTTCGCTTTCGCTATTGCTTTTTTGGATAATTTCTCTTTCGTTGAAGGTTTGTAATTTAATGTGCCGTCGTCATTTGCATTATTTATTAAATATTGTACAGTATCTGTCGGCTTTGCACCTTTGTGTATCCAACTTAAAGCACTTTCCTTATCAAGTTTCATTTCTTTGGTTTTTGGATTGTAATGTCCTAATTGTTGAATTGGTGCTCCTTCCCGCTTTGTTGTGTCTTGTATTACTACAATCCTGTATAACGGGTTTTTCTTTGCTCCTAATCTCTTTAGTTTTATCTTAACCATAAGGTTATTTCTCCTTTTTATTTTGCTTAAGTGATAAACTTGACCATATCACTATTAAAACATTTTGTGATACATTGCTCACTATATTTCTCGCCGCGAACGAAAAGTTTTTGAGGTTTTCTTTCCGCCAGTATCTAAATTTAATCATAATAAATTATTAAAATCAATATGAATTTTTTAATAATATAAACTTGTTACAAATTGAAAAATGATTTGTTCTTATATTATTATATTTATTGAAATTTCTTTATGTCAAATTTCATTTTATATTTTATAAGTAATATAATTTTTTTAAAATAATGAATTTTTTAAAAACTTTAATTGGAGTAAGAACGATGAATAATTTTTTCAGAACAATTGTATCAAAAGTTTGTCAAGTTGATAAAAAATTGAATGATTATTCTCAAAAAAATGAAACTTCACTTCCTTATTTAGCTTACGTAAACTGGGGTATGAGTCTTTCCTTGAATGAAAATATCGATGAAGCTATAGAAAAACTTGAAACTTCAGCTTTAATGAATCCTAATTCACCTGTTGTTCAATTAAATCTTGGTCAGGTATATATGAAAAAAGAAATGTACGACACAGCAATCAGAAAATTTAAAAGAACAATCAGGCTGGATAACAGTTCAGCTATAGCTTACTCTTTGACAGCTGCTTGCTTAGTTTTAAAAAATGAGTTTAAAGAAGCAGAAAAATTTTTCAAAAAAGCATGCTCTATATCTCCGCAAGATTCTGATATCAGAGTTAACTATGCAATTGCTCTTGCAAGAATAGGCAAAAAATTTAAAGCATTGGAAATTTTTAGAGAAGCTTTAAAAATTTGCAGCAATAATTTTTCTGCTCTATACTATTCAGGTATTGTATTATGCAGTTTAAACAGATTTGATGAAGCTTGTAATTATTTGCTCGAAGCTGAAAATGTTACTCCGAATTTTCCTGATACATTGTTAAATATAGCTGTATGCAAGTTCCGAACCGAACAATACGATGAAGCTTTACAATATATTAATAAATTATTAGCTCTCAATAATGTTTATCCCAATTCTGTTATGATAAAAGGGGCTTGCCTTGCAAAATTAGGAAAAGAAACAGAATGTATTTCTTGCTTTACTTCTAATGAAAATGCTAACAAAAATAATTATTTATATTACACTCATTGGGGAATCTCATTAAATACCTTCGGGCATTATTCCGAAGCAAGAGAAAAATTTTTGAAAGCATTTGAAATTAACCGTGATGACGAATTTAACTTAATAAATTTTGCTGACAATTATTTGAAAGAAGGAAATTTTAACCCTGCATTACAACTTTTTCAAAAAGTTACACATATCAATAAAAATAATGCATACGCATTTGAAAAAATTGGAAATATATTATTTTCCCAAAAAAATTATAATGAAGCCGCAAATGCATATTCTAATGCAATTAAAGTATCAAGAAATCATCTGTATCTTTATAATGAAATAGCAAAATGTTTTTATCAATCAGGTGATTTAAAAAATAGTGAAAGTTATTATAAAAAATCTATAGATTATAATCCTGATTTGATTGATTCTTACATAGGTTTGACAAATATTCTTCTTCAAACAGGTGATGACAAAGAAGCTTTGAGAAAAATTCGTGCGGCTTACAAAAAGGCTCCTGACTCTTTCGATGTAAATATTTTGTACTCTAAAATATTGATAAAACTTAAAATGTATGAAGATGCACTTGGTAAATTAGATAATGCCTTAAAAGTTTCTTCGGATTATTATGTTGCTTTTTTTACCAAAGCTGAAGTGTTAAATTCAATGGATAAACCTAAAGATGCTTTAGATGTTCTTATGTGTCTGCCGGAAAAATTTCACGATACAAAAGAGTTCTTATACATTAGTATGATTTCTTACGACAAACTTGCACAACTTTTACCTTCGCAATACAATATAAGCAAAGCAATTCAATATTGTAATTATTTAACGGATAAATATCCTGATGAATACAATTTGAATGATTTCAAACATAAATTGGAAGAAAAATTAAAGACAATCGAAGGTGATTAAAAGTGAGTATTATTGTACAAAAATTCGGCGGAACTTCAGTTGCTGACTCACAAAAAATCCATAACGTTGCAAAGGCTGCATTAAGAGAACAAAAAAATGGAAATCAGGTTGTAGTTGTTGTTTCTGCTATGGGGCATACAACTGATTATCTCGTCAGTCTTGCAAAAGAAGTAACTGATACCCCTTCTCCACGTGAAATGGATATGCTTCTTTCTACCGGAGAACAAGTTTCTATTGCTCTTCTTGCCATGGCAATTCAGGCTGAAGGCGGCAAGGCCATTAGTATGAACGCTTCTCAGGTTGGTATAATTACTGAATCCGTTCACGGAATGGCAAGAATTTTAGATGTTAAAACCGAAAAAATAAAAAATCATTTAAAAAAAGGAAAAATAGTTGTAATCGCAGGATTTCAAGGTATAACACCTGATTTTGAAATTACAACACTTGGCAGGGGAGGAAGCGACACTTCTGCTGTTGCAATTGCCGCTGCTCTTAATGCGGACAGATGTGATATTTATACTGATGTCGACGGTGTTTATACTGCTGATCCGAGAATTGTGCCTCTGGTTCAAAAATTGGATCAAATTTCTTATGAAGAAATGCTTGAACTTGCAAGAGTCGGTGCAAATGTTTTACACCCGAGATCGGTTGAAACTGCAAAACAATGCGGAGTTTTAATGCGAGTCAGAAGTTCGTTTAACCTTGATAACGTTGGAACACTAATTTTAGGAGTTGAAAACATGGAAATTTATAAACCGGTCGCAGGTACTGCTGCTGACACTTCTCAAGTAAGAATAGTTTTAACTCACGTATCCGATAAGCCCGGATATGCTGCTAAATTATTCGGTAAACTTGCAAAAAATAATATCAGTGTCGATATGATTATTCAATCTTTTGCAAGAAATGACGGTACTAATGATATTGCCTTTACTGTTCACAAAAATGATAAAGTTTTGGCTTTAAAGTTATGTGAACAACTTAGAACTGATTTTAACTCAGGTGAAATTTTTGTTGATGAAGATATTGCTAAAGTTTCTATTGTCGGTGCAGGTATGGTTGACCGTCCCGGTATCGCTGCTGCTATGTTCCGTTCTCTTGCAGATGAAGGCATAAATATAAAAATGATTTCTACTTCTGAAATTAAAATTAGTTGTCTTGTTGATAAAGGCAATGAAAAACTTGCTATTAAAACTTTGTGCAAAGAATTTCACTTAGATAGTGACGAAGAAGCTGTTGTAAACGGTACTTTACCTCCCGGTGAAATTTAAATAATTATACTTTTTTTTCTTTTTATCGAAAGGAGTATTTTTTTACTCCTTTTTATTTTCTTGAATTTTTTCACTCACAAAACCTTTTGAAAAATTATTCATTAAATGTGAGTCTATTCTCTGTGCCATAATTTTTAAGCATTTTAAGCAGTATTTAGTCGATTTTATTATTTTTGCAGGTAAGTTAACAAATATTTTTGGTGTCTCTTTTATAATTGAATATATTGATTCTATTAGTGTTTTATTATATTTTACTTTATAAACAACTCCTATATGCCGGCTTTTTTTTGATATTAAATCTGTCGAAATCACAAAATTTATTATGTTAGAAAAATTTTTATTTATAATAATTCCTTCTTTTTCTATGCACTTAAGCAAATGCTCAGATCCAAATGCATTAAAAGTATATACTGTTATACATTTATTATATTCTATTGCTCCGATTAGCTGTGCAATTGATCCGCCTAATGAATGCCCCGTCATAAAATATTTATATTCTGGAAAAAACTCCCTGACTTGCGCAACATATTGTATATATTCAAAAAAACTTAACGGCAGATATCCTCTTAACATTCTTAAATCAGATATGCACCAATCTTTGATAAATTTTTCCATGTCAAATAAACTCGGCTCTGAACCTTTAAAAACTATAAAAAGCTTCTTTTCAACATCATTTACCGCACAAAATACTGATTGCCTTATATTTTCCGAACTATTTGATAATTGGTAAAAATACCAATCAACATATTTTTTATCTTTAAAAATACTCTTGCCGCACTTTAAAGATAAAAAATTATAATATGCA
>CANQLA010000126.1 GCA_947624605.1 Candidatus Gastranaerophilales bacterium
AGATGGCGAATTACAGGAAGGCAGTATATGGGAAGCTGCAATGAACGCAGCACATTATAAATTAAATAATCTGATAGGAATAGTTGACAGAAACAGATTACAAATTGACGGTAACACGGAAGATGTAATGGCAATAGGAGATGCAGGAAGCAAATTTAAATCATTCGGATGGAATGTAATAGAAATTGACGGACATAATATAGAAGAGATATATGAAGCTTTTGAAAAAGCAAAAGAAGAGAAAGAAAAACCAACAGTAATAATTGCAAACACAATAAAAGGCAAAGGTATTTCATTTATTCCTATATGGAAAATCAAGCAGGCTGGCATGGAAAAGCACCCAATGATGAACAGTTAGCACAAGCATTAGAAGAATTGAAATAGCGGGGGAAGGTAAAGAAATGACAGAAGTAATAAAGAAATCAGCAAGAGGTGAATACGGTTTAACACTTGCAGATATAGGAAAAACGAATAAAAACATAGTTGTAATAGATTGTGACCTATCAGGTTCAACAATGACAAAATATTTTAAAGCAGCATTTCCTGATAGATTTTTTAATGCAGGAATAGCAGAACAAGATGCGGTCACAACAGCAGTAGGTTTATCTACTACGGGGAAAATACCATTTGTATCAACATTTGCGGTATTTGCATCGGGCAGAGCGTGGGAGCAAATAAGAAACGGAGTATGTTATTCTAATTTTAACGTCAAAATAGTAGCGACACACTGTGGAATAACAGTAGGAGAAGACGGAGCGAGCCATCAAGCGTTAGAAGATGTTGCAATAATGAGAGCGATTCCGAACATGACGGTGATAGCACCATCAGATGCGACGGAAGTAAGAGAAGTCATAAAATGGGCAGCAGAATATAAAGGGCCTGTATATGTTAGAATTTCGAGAGCAAATTTACCTTTAATATTTAAAGAAGGAGAATATAAGTTCAATCCTGAAAAAGCAGTTATTATGAAAGAGGGAAAAGATGCAACAGTAATAACGAATGGAGAAATGACATATGAAGCATTGAAAGCATCTGAAATATTGACAAAAGCAGGCATAGAAATAGAAGTTGTACACGTACCTGTAGTAAAGCCGCTTGATAAGGAAACAATAACAGCATCCGTAAAGAAAACAGGCAAAGCGGTAACAATAGAAAACCATTCAATAATAGGTGGTTTAGGAGGTGCTGTATGTGAAGCTTTGTGTGAAAATTATCCTGCAAAAGTTTTAAGAATAGGGACAAACGATGAATTTGGCCAAAGCGGAACAGCGGAAGAACTTATGGAATATTATGGATTTACGGCAAATAAACTTGCCGAAAAAATCAAAGGATATATAAGATAATAATGATACAAATGAGAGCTGTAACAAAGCGGTATAAAAACAATTATGCATTAAAGAATATAAATTTAGATATAATGTCCGGGGAATTTGTTTTTTTGACAGGGTCGAGCGGAGCAGGGAAGTCTACTTTAATGAAACTTTTGTATCGGGAAGAAATTCCGACATCCGGAACAGTGATGATTGGCTCAACAAATGTAGCATTGTTACCGGATGATAAAGTACCAAATTTAAGAAGATGTATGGGAATAGTTTTTCAAGATTATAAGTTATTGCAAAATCAAAGTGTATTTGATAACGTATCATACGTAATCAGGACCCTTGGAATGAGCAGCAGAGAAATAGAAGCAAGGACGACAGGAGCATTAAAGGTAGTAGGTTTAGCAGGGAAAATGCGAGCGAAACCAACGGAATTATCCGGAGGAGAGCAGCAGAGAGTAAGTATAGCAAGAGCAATAGTAAATGGACCGCCGATACTTATAGCGGATGAACCAACCGGGAATTTAGATCCCAAAAATTCAATGGAAGTAATGCAAATTTTAGAACAAATCAATCAAAAAGGAATAACCATTTTAATAGCGACACATGATCATGCTATGGTAAACTACTTTAGGAAAAGAGTGATAACAATGGATCAAGGTCAGATTGTAAGGGATATTCAGGCAGGTACATATGACTGATACGTCAATGAAATTTAAGAAGAAGGTAAAATCAGGGATACCAAAAGACTGGCTTGGTGAATTAAGAATTACATCAAGAATAATAATAGAAACAATAAAAGGGATATATAGAACAGGGTGGATAAACATAGCGATAATCACGACGATGGCAGCTATTTTGACGATATTCGGAGCATTATTCAGGACTGCGTTATCGCTTACGGAGTTTGCAAAGCAATTTGGGAATATGCTTGAGATCTCAGTATACTTAAAAAATAACATTTCGCCGGAGCATATATCAAGCAGAATAAGAGAAATAGAACACGTAGAGAAAGTAACAATCATTACGAAAGAAGCAGCGTGGAAAACTATGAAGAGGGAATTTGACGTAGCAGATATAACGAATCCGCTACCGGACACATTACATGTAAGAATTGATAATCCTGAAAATATCAATGAAGTTTATAAAAAAATTAAGATAATGCCGGGAGTAGAAGATTTATCATATGCAACAGACATTGCAAAGCAAATGGAAATGTTTAATAAAGTTGTCCATACAATGACTTTAGTAGTAGTAATTTTCGTTGCGGTATTAACAATAGCAATAATAAATAATACAATCCAGCTTGTAATACAAAACCAAAAGGAAGAAATAGAGATAATGAGGTTAATGGGAGTGAGCAACTGGTATATCAAATTACCGTTAATATTACAAGGAGCAATATACGGATTCATATCAGCCTTTATAGCACTAATACCGATGAATGCGGTACAAAGAGGGTTATTAATAGTTCATGAGCATTTTATGGTACCCTCACCGTTATTAGCGACGAATATAGTTACATTAGCGTTATTTGTAATAGCGATAGGATTTGGAGCTGGAGGGAGTATGTTATCAATAAAAGAACATTTAAAAGTATAAAATATTTGCATACAGATAAATTTATGGTAGAATAAGTAAAAAAGGAGAAGTGGCCGAGTGGCTGAAGGCGGCACCCTGCTAAGGTGTTATGTGGAGTAATCTGCATCCAGGGTTCGAATCCCTGCTTCTCCGTTTTTTGTAGTTATTTGTTGTAATAAAAAATAGGATATTGCAAAACAAAGTTATTTATTAAGTAGTTAATTATACTGTATTTTTAAAGTCCTTTTTGGTTGGAAGTTTTATTTTAAATTTTTGCTAAAAAACCAAACACACAGCCGTTTTAATCAGTCGGAAGTATGTTGAGTTCCTTAATTTCAAACAGGACGAAATTGGACTTTTTGGGTTTCAAAACGCAATCAAAATTCTTTACTTGTCAGGCATAGCCTGACCTACTACTGGTTCAAAATTTACACATAAAACAACATCACAAAAATAGCAAGATTTTTCGTGATGTCAATTTGTATGTATCTTATACTTAAAGTTTTTTATGTTTCAGTTTTAAAAGACTTAAAACATAAAGAAGAATAACAAGAACAATTATATAAAACCAAACAGCATTATCATACTTATAATAGAAAAATTTCATTATAAAACTGTCTAAAATCGCTCCTAATTGCATAAATAAAGAATATAATCCAAATCTTGCCGCCGCATATTTCTTTTCTCCAATTTCAACAGAACCTGTAGATACAAGCAACATTACAGCTCCTGATACAAGAATAGACCATACATTGTAAACTAAAGATGCATTTACATATTCAGTTGGTGAGATTTGAAAATACAATAATAAAATTACCAAAAAGCCAATTATACAATTAATAACTGGTAATCTTTGTCCTTTAAATATTTTATCGGATATAATAGCAATTAACAAAAACACAAACAAAGCCAGGTACCTGTTTCCTGATAAAAAACTATTAAAGTTTTGTATATGTTTTGCATAAACAAAATGATAAAAATAATCCAATCCGACTTGACAAATATATAAAAGCACAATTGCAATTCCTAAATACCAAAAAGAAGAATTACAAAAAACGTGTTTATTTAATCCGTGCCAAAATGATAATTGTTTAATATTTTTATCGCTACCAATAATACCTTCGTTTTTATATTTTTCAAAATCGGGTAAACCAATAGAATTTGGTGAATCAACCATTTCGTTATAAAATAAAAATGCAAAAGCAAAATTTAAAAGAATAAACGGTATTAATATAAGTGTTATATTCACGTGAGTATTAAAAGAAGAAACAGAACGGAAAACATTATAAAGAATGTATGACGCAAGAGTAATTAAAGCAAAAACAGTTGCCCTTTCTGTTTTTTTGGTCCATAGAGCAACTGTCTTAAAAACAGCAGCATATCTGCTTGACTGAAACCATGCTATACATATAATTAAAACAGCTAATAATAAATAAACCTGTATAGGGATATTGCCTATACTGCCTTCAAACAAATTTAAAACAGGTATTAAAAATAGAAGAATAATCATACATATAGCTTCTCCTAAAAAGGCTACTATACCAATTTTTCTTGAATCAACTTTATCTGCAATAAAACCATTTACAATTTTACCGACTAAAAGTGCGTAAAAAAATGTCCCAGAAACAAGCTCTATATTAAAACTAAAATTTAATTTAAAAATACGCAAATCAGAACTGTGTACAAATACATACAATGCAATACAGCAAAGAAATATGCTGACTCTGTTTCTAAAAAATAAAAAATCTATTTTATCTTTATCTGTAACTTGTTTAACGCAATCAGGTGCTTTAAAAAAATTAATAATTTTTTCCATTTTCCAAATAATTCCTTTTATAGAAAAGTATAAAATAAAAATAAAATAAAATGTAACTTAAAACTTATAGAAATGAAAAATCTTCCTAAAAATGAGAAGAGATTTTATAATAAGCATGTAGGTTGGTTTTTAACCCAACAGAAAAGAATAGGGGATATAAAACAAAATTGAAAACAGCCGCATAGAATAAATTTAGTTGGAAAGAAAAAGAAAAATAGGGATTTATGATGATAAATGAAGAAAAAAATGGAAAAATAAAGAAAATTGAATATAAACAAAATAAAATATATATTTTTTTATTTGTATTTATAATTATTAATATATTTTTTCTATGTGGATGTAATTCAATAGATAATAATAAATCAGATCAACAACAAAATAATAATATTAAAGAATATAGTTTGCGATATGCGAATGCGGAAAGTAACAGTTTTATAAAAGCTGGGGAAATGCATAATAAGCGTACAATGGCAACGATGCTATTATTACCTGATGATAATGTTCTAATTAGTGGTGGTAATAATAATTTAAATAGTTTTGAAATATTTAATACACAAACAGGGATATTTAAAGAAATAAAGTTACCAGCAAAGTATGAATCTTATAGAAACTCTTTGATATTAGAGGACAATCTTGTTCTTATAAATGATTCTTTTATATATGATTATAAAACTGGTAATTATATAAATATTTTTAATAAAGATTATTTTAATGTAGATTCATTCTCTTTTAAGTATTCAGAAAATGAGGTAATAATAGTAGAGCAAAATACTGGATATATATATAACTATAAGCAAAATACTATGAGAACAATACAAATTGATTTTCCAAGTATAGGGCACAAAAATTATATTATTGTAGATCAAGATAATGTTATTGTATATGGGATAAATAAAAATAATAAAGAATTGTCTTCATATTGGACAACAGATATTTATTTATGGAATATAAAGAAAAATATATTCCATAAATTTAGTATGGATAACATTAGTAGTAATGCAACAATTATAAAAACTAATGATGATGAATTGATAATATTTTCAGAAAAATATAAAGGTCAAACAGAAAATAATATTGGGAATAAAGAACAAATTACTATTAAAATCAATATAAAGAGTAATAAAGTAAATAATCTATATAATCCAGAAATTAACAGAAAAGTACCTCCACTCGCAATTTCTCTATCCGACGGTAATATATTTCTAATTGGAGGAGAAAATAGTGAATATAAAGGAACAATGTTTGCTGAAGTATATGATCCTCTATTAGATAAATATTCGGCTATTGCAAATACTCAATCACTATATATTCCAGCAATATCATATTATAGACCAGCCATCTTAGAACTTAAAAATACTGATATTTTGATATGTGGTGGCATATATGAAAGTAATATACAAGATAAATGTTTAATATTGAAAAGGAGTAAATAAACAATGACTAGAGTTAAAGATAAAAATATGTATATCGATGATAGCAGGTAGGTTGCAAAAAGAGCAAGTGAGCAGAGTGCTGAAGACGGAAACGAGGAGTTTTCGTCTGTAGCACGTTTCGTGCGAACGC
>CANQLA010000127.1 GCA_947624605.1 Candidatus Gastranaerophilales bacterium
TATATCATTTTCTTCAATATCATCATCTTCTTCAGCAGGTTCTTGTTCCTGATAAACTTTTTCAACTTCTTGATTACGCTCCATAGATTCAGCTTGAGAAACACTTTTTATATCAATTTTCCACCCCGTAAGCTTATGTGCTAATCTTACATTTTGACCGCCTCTTCCGATTGCAAGACTTAATTGATCATCAGGAACTATTACTAATGCTTCTTTTGTATATTCTCCATCTTCCATAATATCAACCGAAACTACTCTTGCGGGAGATAATGTATTCACAATGTATTCAACCGGATCGTCAGAATATCTCACAATATCTATTTTTTCATTTTTTAATTCCCCTATTATCGTTTGGATTCTGCTTCCTCTGGGTCCTATACAAGCTCCTACACAATCAACTTCCGGATCATTACTTGCAACGGCTATTTTTGTCCTGAAACCTGCTTCCCTCGCTATTGATTTGATTTCTACTATACCATCTTCTATTTCCGGCACTTCAAGTTCAAATAATTCCCTCACTATTTCTGCATTCGCATGTGATACTATAACCTGTAATTGTCTTGGTGTATCTTTTACATTTAATACAAATACTCTTATTCTGTTTCCGGGTTTATAAAATTCTCCGGGAATTTGTTCCTTTACGGGCATTACGGCTTCTGCTTTCCCTATCGATACAATTACATTTCTGTTTTCTATACGTTGAATTATTCCTGTTGTTAAAGAACCCTTTTTATCAAGAAATTCATCTAATATAAGCTTCCTTTCCGCTTCTCTTATCCTTTGTGTTATAACTTGTTTCGCAGATTGTGCCGCTATTCTGCCAAAATTTTCAGGCGTAACTTCTATTTTTACTTCATCTTCAAGTTCAACTTCTTCATCAATTTCTTTCGCATCTTCAAGTGATATCTCTGTATCGGGATCATTTACCGTTTCAACAACAACTTTTGTTCTGAATACACCTATTTCTCCTGATTGTTCATCTAATATTGCTTCTACGTTACTTGCATCTTTTGCCTTAATATGTTTCTTATATGCTGTTACCATCGCATCACACAGTGAAGAAATTATTACCTCTTTACTTATTCCTTTTTCTTGCTCTAATTCTTCACAAGCTTCAAATAACGCTGTCCCGATTTTTATCATGTTTTTTCTCCTATATATCCCGCGAGTATAATCTCGCACTTAAAATATTTTCTGTCTTTATATTTACTTCTTTTTTACTTCCGTATAAAAAAACTTTTAACCCCTCATTTTCTACAAAATCAACTATTTTACATACAAACTGCTTTTCATATGTATCGTCTATTCCGTTTTTTAATTTTAACAATATATCTCTTCCTTCAAAAATTATATATTCCTTTTCTGTCTTGATTTTCCTTTCAATCCCGGGTGAACTTATTTCTAAATTGAATTTAAACGGTATTAGTTCATCTAAAAATTTTTCAAGGCTTCGTGACATGTTTTCACAGTCTTCAAGCGTTATTTCATGATCTCTTGAAAAAATATATATCCTCAAATACCATCTGTGATTTTCTTTGGAAAAATCAATTTCAACAGGGATAACATTATACCTCATCGCTGTATTCTCTACTAACGGAATAAGCCTATCCAAAAGTTCTTTCTTATTAAAATGTTCAATTTGCTTTTCTTCGTGAGATTTTTTGTTGCTTTTCATACCGATATCCTCATTCGGATTTGGAATAAAAAAAGAAACGGTAAGCCGTTTCTTTCTGCATGAAAAATATATCATAATATTTTAAAAAAGTAAAATATATGTAACAAAATGGTAAACTAATTTTTCTCAATTATATATGGCTCCATAATATCAAAAAGTTTTTTTAAACGCTGTTTATCATTTATGTAGTAATATCCTATTAAAACCTCAAATTCCGTTGCAACTCTGTGTAAATTTCTGTTTATCTTCCTAACGGAAGATGTCTTTATGTTTCCGGCTCGTCTTATTAAATCCATTTCTTCATCTGTTAAATTATCTTTTATAATATCTAACATTTTTGTTTGAAATTCTGCTTTAACAAAAGATACCGTAAGCTCATGAAGCTTCTTAAGATTTTCCGTCATAAATACAGTTCTTTCCCGAATATACAATTCCCAAACGGCATCTCCAATATGTGCATAATTTTTAATGTTTAATTTATTCATTACTATTATTATACTATAATTGTAAGTGTACTTTTTTATATCTGAAGCATGGTATTATATGAGAATATTACTAATTACTGATTTATATCCCATTATGAACGGAAATGAACCGATTACTATTAAAGAATTTGCTAAAAAATGGGTTGATTTGGGTCATCAGGTAGATGTTATCAGACCAAATTTTATTTTTAATACAATCATCAGAAATCGTAAATTGTATCCTTGTAAAAATTTCTTCGAAGACGATATTAATATCTATAATGTTAATTATTTTTCTCCCTTTTTATTTAATGTAAAAAATAAACTTCCTAAAGATTTTCAAATAGGAAATTATAATCTCGTAATCAGCCATATGCCATCAGGAACTTTATTTGCAATGAAACTTCTCGGTAAATGTGCAGGCATACCATTTGTTGCTGCAGTACATGCTTCTGATATAACCGTTTTAACAAAACCTGTTTATAAATTTTATTTCGCAAAAAAACTTCTACAAGCATACAAAAGAGCAGATGCTATTGCAGCAAGAAATTGTTCCCTTGCAAATAATATTAAAGAAATCTCTCCATATGCAGTAAATAAAACTTTTGTTGCTCCTTCCGGTATTGCTCCGGAAATTATCGAATCTATGGAATATTTTGAACAAAAAGCTGCTGTTAAAAATGAACCTTATCAAATCTGTACTGTTGCTAAACTGATTAAAAGAAAAAATATAGACATTATAATTAAAGCTCTGCACAAGTCAAAACTTGATAATTACGTTTTCAGAATAATTGGCGACGGACCTGAACTTGATAATTTAAAAAACCTTGTCACAGAATTAAATATGCATGAAAAAGTCATTTTTGAAGGAAATATTCCTAATAATGATGTCTTGATTAAGCTGAGATTATCTGATTTATTTATTCTCGTAAGTACAGGTGAAACTTTTGGTATGGCTTATTTGGAAGCAGGAGCCAGAGGAAATATTGTTGTAGCTACTAAAAATGACGGTATTGACGGATTTTTAAAAGACAATATTAATGGTTTTACTTGTGAACCTGTTGTCGATAATTTGGCTGATTTGATTGATAAAATTTATAATTTACCTAATGATGAAATCAGAAGAATTATTTTAACTCTTAGAAAAGACTTGTTCCTAAATGATAGTGTTGCCGTAAGTAAAAAATATATTGAAAAAATTACCGAGATTATCAATATTAATTAATCATGTGGGTAATATTTCCAAAAATTTTAATTGTATATAATAATTGTAAAAAAGCAATTCTGTATTAATAATAAAAAAGAAAAGGTTTCCAAATGGTGAGGTTATGGTATAAATATATAGCAGCAGTTGTTTTAATAAGTATTTATTGTTTTATTGTGAACTACTTTCATAATTATATTCTGGAACTTCTATCAGGAATAGTTTTTGTAAGTTCTTTCATCTATATTAACAACAAAATTAAAAATATAAATCATTTTATAAATGATGAAAACGACATTGATGAACTCTTGCACGATTTAAAAAATCCTGTATTGGCTCAAATTAAAGTTTCAGAACACCTGATAAAAGGTACTTTCGGAGGATTAAATGAAACTCAAAAAGAAATTATTATTCAACTGAATAATTCTGCAAGATATATGTATGATTTAGTTAATAATTTTCTTATTGTTTGTCGTGCAAAACATAATAACATTAACATAAATACAGAAATTTTTGAAATTAATGATATTATAAAACAATGTGTAAATGATTTAAAATACATATCTTACGATAAAAGATGTACAATTTTGTTTGATTATTCACAAGAACTAATTTGGGTAAAAGGTTCTAAAACAGACATAAGAAGAGTGATTATGAATCTTCTTGTAAATGCGGTGGAATATTCTTATCCTAACAGAGTTATTACGGCAAACAGTAAGATAGAAAATGGTAAATACGTTTTTATGGTAAATAGTTATGGAAATTATCTTGAAAAAAATGATATGCAAATCTTATGTGAAAAATACAGTAGTCTTAAAAAATCCGGAACCGGTCTCGGACTTTATATTTGTAAAATTATTTTACAAAAACATAATTCGACTATTATAATTAAAAGTGATAAAAAAACAGGTAATAATTTTGGATTTGAACTCGAACCGGAAGAAATTCCCGTTTGCAAATAAAAAAATTAACCGTTACGGTTAATTATAAATCCCCGGGCAAATCGCCCTCACACTCTGTCTTTTCATAATATAAGTTTTTATTAAGCAGCTTCTTTTTGCTGATTTCTATTTACGTAATTTTTAAGCGCATTCACAATATCACCATCTAATTTTCCGCTATCAACAAAAGAATCCATAATTTCAAATGCTTTTTCCGGAGACATTTCAGACTTATATGCTCTTTTTTCAGTAAGTGCAGAGTATACATCAGCTACCGAAACTATTTTAGCAAGATAATCTTTTGTTAAATTAGCTGCTCTGTGATGATTTCTAACTATAGATAACGCTTTGGAATCCATTCCTGTAGTTTTAAGAAGTTCATAACCAATATTTGAATGAGTATCAATTATGCTTCTTTCCTGAGGAGTGAGCTTTCCGTTTTTGTTAATTATTTCTTCCGGCATCATTATTTTTCCAAAATCGTGGAATAATGAACCAAGTGCAATAGCATCTTTATCTTTTTTGGAAAGATTTAATTCTTCTGCAAGCACTTTTGAATAGGTTACTGTTGAACTTACATGTGTGTTCTCAATACTTTTTAGATTTTCTAAACATACTACCGGATTTACTCCTTTTTCTTTTAATATTTGATTTACTACAGGAGCATTATTTAACATTTTTTCAATTGCTTCAGGTTGCATATATTTTTCTAATAATGCATTTTGATTATGTTTTAATAAAAACTTTTCATATACCGTTTCTATCGGATTTTTCTTAGCTATTGCTGTAGAATTAGAAAGAGTAAACGAATCATTTTGAACTCTTGATGATGTATATGTACCAAGACCATATCTTAATTTTGCACTTTGAGTTCTTACATTTGCTGTAATACCCTTATTTTGTATACCATCAATATTCAACATATTTCTGTCATCTTTCTATCTTGAGTGCAAATTATAATAAAATCTGCTTACATATATATAAAGTATATACACTTTAAATAATTGCCTTTCTTGTACTTTACTTTTTAATTTATGTTAACATTTTGTTACACAAAGTTTATAATTTTGCAAAAAATTCTACGGCATTTACAATTCTCGTGCCGGGACGATTTATGAAATCTCTTTGTTTATCGTTTAAGTATATGATTTTTGATTTTGGAAAAAACTGCTTTAATATTTTATTATCTGATGCATAATTAACTATTATTATATCCGGTTTTGACTTAAGTATATACTCATAAGATACTACCGGATATGATGAATTTAGATTATCTGTTACGGAAATATTTCCCGATTTTTTTATTACATCTGACAAAAAACTCTTATTTCCAATTGTAATAAAAGGTTTTGTCTGAATTAGATACAATATTCTTTTTTGTTTTATGGTTTTAAACTCTTTTATTTTATTATCCATGTTTTTTACTATTAATTGTGCTTTTTTAGTTTTACCGGTCATATTTCCGATAGTCAGCACTGCATTATATATTGAATTTACAGAATTCATATCAAAATATAAAACTGATATACCCATTTGCTTTATAAAAGGCGAATATGATAAATTATTATCCGCACAAAGTATATAATCGGGTTTTAATTTTACCAATTTTTCTTTATTAATATAAAAAGAATTACCTATTTTTTCTTTATTAGACGATTCTTTAGGGTAAATCAAGTGCATAAATAATTTCTGTCAATGCCGGAGAAAGACTCACAAATGTTTTTTCTTTTGACATTGAAGGTGACACCGCTATAAATAATATATATATACTAATTACAAATTTTAATATATGAATTTTCGCCATTAAGCACCATTTCTATATCAATACCAAATATTTTTTTTAAATTATCTGATTTAAAAAACTTATTTTTATCAGCAGCCATTATATTGTGTTCATTATCTATTCCGATAAAAAAATCACCGTATTTGTATGCAAGATTCAAATCATGTAATGTTATAACAGAAGTAATATTTTTTGTT
>CANQLA010000128.1 GCA_947624605.1 Candidatus Gastranaerophilales bacterium
ACTTGCTCTTTTTGCACCCTTGCTTAATGCTTTTGATTTTTAATACAATGAAAAAGGACACAAGACTAATGCACCCTTGCTTAATGCATTGAATAATACAATAAAACACAGGTCGGTAATTTCTACATCTCATACCTTGAAATTGTCAGAGGTGAAAAATTATTTTTCAATCCAAGAGATTGAATATAACGGACTAAAGAAATGCATAGTAGCATTGGAGGAAATTCCACCTCCCCCAAAAAATAACCAAACACAGAAATAAATTCACCAGTCAAGAAGAATGATTAACATCTTCTAAACGAATTGTATATCTAAGTTTAGGTCAATAACAAATAGCTGAACTATGTTCGTATTAGAGCTTAACAAACGACCATAGTAACGTATTTGTAGTATAATAAAGTTATGTTCTCATGGTTGAAGAAACAGACATCAACAGATAGTATGGAGAAAGTTACAAATACTGATGATAAGGTATTTGAGAAAATTGTTTCGTTAATTGAAGACGGGAATAATATTTTTGTTACGGGTGGAGCAGGTGTAGGTAAATCTTATACCCTGAATAAGATAAAAGATATATATGATAAGAAGCTCCATATAACAAGCACAACGGGTATATCTGCAATAAATGTGAACGGACAGACTCTTCATTCATGGGCAGGAATAGGACTTGCTGATAAACCTGTTGAAGATATTGTTAAGAGGATACGAAAGAAACCTGCTTTATATAAAACCTTGTTGTGCTGTGAAATGCTTGCGATAGATGAAATATCTATGCTTGATAATTATACATTTGACTATGTGAACGAAGTATTAAAAGCAGTACGTGAGAGCGATAAACCCTTTGGTGGTATCCAAGTACTTATATTTGGAGACTTCTTTCAGCTTCCTCCTGTGCGTATGAAAGAAGACGGTAAGGATTTTTGTTTCAATAGTCAGGCATGGGAAGAATTGAACCTAAAGACCGTGTTATTAAAGCAAGTGAAGCGTCAATCCGAAAAAGAACTCTCTGAAGCGTTGAATAATGTTCGTATTGATAAGACCAGTGCTGAAGACTTAAAAGTATTTTACAAAAGAGATGTTGAACCTGACTATGTTGCACCAAATGATATACTTCAAATATTTGGAACTAATGCAGACGCAGATGCATATAACGATAAATGCTTTAATGAGATACCTGAGAGACCTTACACTTATGAAGCAAAGGACGAACTTTACATATATAATGACATAGGAGAGCCGTCAGTAACAGTTATTGATACAAAGAATATCACAGATAAGACGATTAGCAAGTACGATTTAATGGCACTAAATAAGTTTAATGAAGACTGTAAAGCTCCTGAGAAGTTAGAACTTAAAGAAGGTTGCCGTGTAATGCTCTTAAAGAATATTGACGTTAAAAGGGGTCTTGCAAATGGTAGCTGTGGCACGATTAAACAACTTACAAGCGGTTCTATAGATATACTGTTCGATAATGGGGTACGGGCAAATTTACTTCCTGCCGAATTTGAATACATAAAAGAGGGACGTACCAAAATAAGACGGACGCAGTATCCTTTGCGTCTTGCTTATGGTATAACCATACATAAGTCGCAGGGTATGACATTTGATAAACTGGTTGTCAATTTCAACAGGATATTTGATTATGGGCAAGCATATGTCGCTCTGAGCAGGACAAAGACTCTTGAAGGTCTTATTATTAGAGGATTTGACCATAACAAAATTGTAGCGAATAAAGAAGTTGTAGAATTCTATAAAAAACTGGAAACTGAAGAGGGGTAATATACATGGGATTTGAACAGGTATTGGAGAAGTATAGAAAAATAGCATTTTCAGAGCGTGATAAGGGTACACGTTTTGAAAGACTAATGCAGGCATACCTGAAGACAGACCCTCGTTATACGTCGGAGTTAAAAGAAGTTTGGCTGTGGAGCGAATTTCCATATAGAAGTGATTTTGGCGGAAAAGATACTGGCATTGATATTGTTGTTAAAACATATAAGGACGAATACTGGGCAGTGCAATGTAAGTGTTATCAGGAAAATACCCGCATAACGAAAGCAGACGTTGATACTTTCCTTGCAACATCAAGTAAGATATTTTTTGACGAAAAGGGAACACAGCAAAAATTCTCTCATAGACTATGGATTTCAACTACGAATAAGTGGAATTCCGAGGCTGAAAATACTATCAGAAACCAAGACCCTCCAGTATCAAGATTAAGTTTAGTTGAATTAGAAGAGTCTCCTGTTGATTGGAATAAACTTGACGAGGGTATATCAGGAAGCAAAGCTCGTACTAAGAAAAAAACTCCCATGAAGCACCAGTTGAAAGCGATAAATGATACCCATGAATATTTCAAGTCTAAAGATAGAGGAAAACTTATCATGGCTTGCGGTACGGGTAAGACATTTACTTCTTTAAAAATTGCCGAAAATGAAACTGAAGGACATGGTCTTATACTATTTTTAGTACCCTCAATAGCTTTATTAGGACAAACACTTAACGAATGGTGTGCTCAGGCTGAAGAGAAAATAAATGCTATATGTATATGTTCTGACCCAACAGCAAGTAAAAAATCTTCTAAAAATGAAACTGATGATAACTTAACTTCGGTAACGGACTTAGCTCTTCCTGCTTCTACGAATGTTCATAACATTGTTAAGCAGTTCAGGTGGCTACAAGCAACTAAAAAAGAAGGTATGACTGTTGTATTTTCTACTTATCAGTCAATAGACGTAATTGCCAAAGCTCAGGCGGAACTTATATCCGAGTTTGGGGATAAGGCAGAATTTGACCTGATAATATGCGACGAAGCACACCGTACAACAGGTGTTATTCTTGCAGGCAACAAAGAAGAGTCTGCATTTACGAAAGTGCACGATAATCAGATAATTAAGTCTAAGAAGCGTCTTTATATGACAGCCACTCCAAGATTGTATGACGATAATGCCAAGAAAAAAGCTACGGATAACAACTGTATTCTCTGCTCTATGGACGACGAAGGATTATACGGAGAAGAAATATACCGTATAGGTTTTGGAGAAGCGGTACAAAATAACCTATTATCAGATTATAAAGTACTGGTATTAACTCTGACCGAAGACCAAGTACCTGATACACTTCAACAGGCGATTTCAAACCCTGAGTATGAAATAAATACTGACGACGCAACAAAACTTATCGGGTGTATCAATGCTCTTTCTAAAAGAATGATAAAGTATGCAGGTCTTGAAAATGAAGCTGAATTATTGAGTACAACAGACCCTTATCCGATGCATACAGCAGTAGCTTTCTGTCCTAATATTAAGGCTTCTCAAAAAATTAAAAATATCTTTAACACTCATTCCGAAAGTTATTATGAGAGCTTAAAAGAGGATGAACGTAAAGAAGTAGTTAATGTAGAAGCTGACCACGTTGACGGCAGTATGGGAGCTTCTATGAGAGATGAAAAACTTTCATGGCTAAAACATGCACCGACAGACGGCAAAGAATGCAGAATTCTAACAAATGTACGCTGTTTATCGGAAGGTGTGGACGTACCGTCCTTAGACGCTGTAATGTTTTTATCCGCAAGAAATTCACAGGTGGACGTAGTACAATCCGTAGGACGTGTTATGAGACGTGCTGAGGGCAAAAAGTACGGATACATTATTATACCCGTTGTAGTACCTTCAAATGTTAAACCTGAAGACGCACTTGATAAAAATGATAACTTCAAGGTGGTTTGGACGGTCTTAAACGCTCTAAGAGCACATGACGACAGGTTCAATGCTATGATAAATAAAATTGACCTGAATAAGAAAAATCCGAACGACAACGGCACAGTTATTGTAGGCGGTATTCCAAGTCATGAAGACGACGGAGGAGCAAAAGACACTTCTTCTAATAAGCGTGAACGCACAGAAGAAAAACTCTCTGAAAATGTTGTTAAGCAACTGACCATGCAGTTTGGAGAACTTCAAAGCGTAATATACGCTCGAATGGTTCAAAAAGTTGGTAGCCGTAAGTATTGGGAGCAATGGGCAAAAGATATAGCGTCTATTGCTCAAAGACACGTGGATAGAATTACCCGTATTGTTGCAGATGATAAGTACAAAGCTGATTTTGAAGAATTCATGGACGGTCTGCATACAAATATAAACCCATATATTACGCAGGAAGAAGCTATTGAAATGCTTGCTCAGCATATAATTACCCGTCCTGTATTTGAAGCTCTTTTTGAAAATTATTCTTTTATCGGAAATAACTCTGTATCAATAGCTATGCAGAAAATTCTTGATATACTTGATGAAAATGCTATAGATAAAGAAAATGAAACGCTTGAAAAATTCTACGCTGACGTAAGGCAACGCTGTGAAGGTATTGATAATGCCGAAGGTAAACAAAAAGTCATTATAGAATTGTATGACAAATTCTTTAAGACCGCACTTCCTAAAGTTGTAGAAAAATTGGGTATAGTTTATACTCCCGTTGAAGTTGTTGATTTTATTATAAATTCCGTAGCTGATGTGCTAAAAAAAGAGTTTAACAGAGATATATCAGATAAGAACGTACATATCCTTGACCCGTTCACGGGCACGGGCACGTTTATTACAAGATTGCTTCAATCGGGACGCATTAAAAAGGAAGACCTGAAACGCAAATATGAAGAAGAACTCCATGCTAATGAAATAGTACTTTTAGCTTACTATATAGCTTCTATTAACATTGAAAATACTTACCATGATTTAATAGGAGCTAAAGAGGGAGAATACCAAAACTTTGAGGGTATATGTTTGACGGATACTTTTCAGCTAAATGAGAATGACGGAAAAATTAAGTGTTCCGAATTCTTCCCTCGTAACGTAAAGCGAGTGCAGAAACAGAAAGAAACTCCTATTACTGTTATTGTAGGAAATCCTCCGTATTCAGTCGGACAAAAATCTGCTAATGATAATGCTCAAAATCAAAAGTATGAAAAATTAGACGGAAGGGTTGCTGAAACATATGTTGCTAATACTAACGTAACAAATAAAAATTCTCTTTATGACAGTTATATTAAAGCATTCCGTTGGGCTTCAGATAGATTAGATAAAACAGGTGGTATAATCGGGTTTGTTTCTAATGGAAGTTGGATTGACGGCAATGCTATGGACGGCTTCCGTCATTGTTTGGAAACAGAGTTTTCTTCAATATATGTATTTAATTTGAGAGGTAATGCACGTACTTCAGGGGAGCAAAGAAGAAAAGAAAAGGGAAATGTATTTGGAGAAGGTACAAGAACCCCTGTATCAATAACTATTCTCGTTAAAAATCCTGCTGATACAAAAGAAAAAGCTAAAATACACTACCATGATATAGGAGACTATTTATCAAGAGAAGAAAAATTAAAGATTGTATCCGATTTTGGTACGGTAACTAATCCTAAATTCAAAATGGACGTGTTAACACCTAATGAACATAATGACTGGTTGAACCAAAGGAATGAAATATTTAGTACATTTATACCTATTGGGGATAAAGAACATAAAGATAATAAGGCGACTTATTTTACCGAAAATTATAGCAGAGGATTGCAAAGTGCAAGAGACGCATGGTGCTATAATTCCTCTAAAACGAACTTGTGTAAAAATATTAAAAAGTCTATTGAGTTTTATAATTTACAAGTAAATAAAATAGCATCAGCACAAACTAAAGAAGTTGAATACGATGCATCCAAGTTTAGTTGGACAAGAGCAACTTTAAATGATTTTAATAAACAAAAACAATACTCTTATAATAAGGATTGTTGTGCAGTTGGGCACTATAGACCTTTTTATAAGCAAAATCTATATTTTTATAGACCATTAAATGAAATGATGTATCAAATACCAAAGTTGTTTCCTACTATTCAACATAAAAATCTTGTTATATGTGTAAATGGATTAGGGATAACAAATATTTCAGTGCCATTGGTAACTAATATGATACCCGATTTGGGTTTGAATTCAGCTTGCCAATGTTTTCCTCTCTATTGGTATGAAGAAAAACCAAAGAACGATGCTCCGCAGATGAATTTGTTTACTTCAGCTTCAGGAAGTGAAGAAGATAAGTACATTAAACATGACGGAATAACAGATTTTATTCATAACCTTGCCAAAGAAAAATACGGTCATAAAGTAACAAAAGAAGACATTTTCTACTATGTTTATGGAATACTTCACAGTGAAGACTATAGAACAAAATTCTCCGCTGACCTGAAGAAAATGCTTCCA
>CANQLA010000129.1 GCA_947624605.1 Candidatus Gastranaerophilales bacterium
GGAATATCTGATTAATGAAAAAGATGTTCAAGTGTATTTTGTCGGAACGGATTTTGACAAAAATACCTACAAAAAAATGCTTTTATTAATAAAAAATCATCTGAAATATGAGCCGATAAACTTATGCGGAGAGTTAAATCTTAAAGAAAGTCTTGCATTAACGGCAAGGATGAACATACTGATAGGTAATGATTCCGGCAATTTGCACATGGCATCATCGGTAGGGACACCGGTTATTGGATTATATGGTCCAATGAATTTTAATAAATGGTATGCATTAGGGGAAAACAATATTCTGATAAAATCTGATTTACCTTGTATGCCTTGTAATTTAGCGAAGAAATGCAGAAAAGACTTTGAATGTATGAAGAAGATATCCGTTGAAGAAGTGAAAATGGCAATTGATAAACTGATATAAGCCGAAAGCAAATTATGTTTAAAAAAATCACAAAAAAATTAATTAAAAATAAAATAATTCAGTCATAAAAAAAATTCATAGTAAAATATATATATAAAACATTGGAGGGACTATGTGGGAATATTCCGATAAAGTAACTGATTTATATAAGAATCCTAAGAATGCAGGAATGATAGAAGATGCTGATGCAGTAGGAGAGGCAGGTTCATTAACATGCGGAGACATGTTGAAACTGTATTTAAAAGTAGATGAAAACGGAATCATACAAGATGCAAAATTTCAGACATTCGGATGCGGTTCAGCGGTAGCAAGTTCGAGCATATTGACAGAAATGATAATAGGAATGCATATTGATGAAGCGAGGAAAATTACGAATAAAGAAATAGTAGAAGAGTTAGGAGGGCTGCCGCCTGAGAAGATGCATTGTTCTGTAATGGGTCATGAGGCGCTTGAATCGGCAATAGCTAACTATTATGGAGAGACTTGCATTTCCGAGAAGAAAGAGAAAGTGATATGTCAATGTTTTAATGTAACGGAAAAAGTTATAAAAGAACAAATAAAGACGAATAATTTAAAGACAGTTGAAGAAGTAACGGAATACACAAAAGCAGGAGGCGGATGCGGACATTGTAAAAGTGCAATTGAAGCGATATTAAAGGAAATGAAACGAGAGCAGCCTACACTTACCAAAACGCAGCAAATTATAAAAGTCAATAAAGTAATAGAAAAGTATATATCTCCCGAACTTAGACAAGACAGCGGAGATATAGAACTTGTTGATGTAGACGGAAACAAAATATACATAAAGTTTTCAGGCAAATGCAGTGCGTGTGAAAAATCGCAATTAACAAGAAATTATGTTGAAAAAATTTTAAAAACACATATTTCGGAAGATATAGAGGTAATATTAGTATAAAATGGATAAGAGATTAATATATTTAGATAATAATGCGACTACTAAAGTTGATGAAAAAGTAGTAGAAGCAATGCTGCCTTACTTTTCACAAGAATATGCAAATCCCGGAGGGATGTATGATTTTGCAGGTAGAGTCGGAGCGAAGATAAAAGAAGCAAGAGAAGCGGTAAAAGAATTTATGGGAGCAAATAATCAAAAAGAGATTTATTTTACCGGTTCAGGCTCGGAAGGTGCAAATACGGCTATCAGAGGTTTTTTAAATGCAACACCGGGTAAAAAGCATATAATAACAACAAAAGTCGAACATCCTTGTGTATTGAACACGTATAAAGATCTTGAAAAATCGGGTCATAAAGTTACATACTTAGGTGTAGATGCAGACGGAAACATAAATTTGAGAGAACTTGAAACATCCGTTAAGCCGGAAACAGCGTTAGTTTCGATAATGGCAGCAAATAATGAAACGGGTATAATTTTCCCGTACGAAAAGATAGCTGAAACAGTAAAACAAATAAATCCTGAAACGAAAGTATTTGTAGATGCCGTTCAAGCGGCAGGAAAGATAAAGATGGATTTCAAAAATACGAAAGTAGATTTTGCAGCAATTTCCGGACACAAATTTCACGCACCGAAAGGAATAGGGGCATTATATGTTAAAGGAGGCACACTTTTTTCTCCTATTATAACGGGAGGTCATCAAGAAAGAGGTAAAAGAGCTGGAACAGAAAATACGGCAAGTATAATAGCAATGGGCAAAGCAGCGGAGCTTGCCATAGACGGACTGAAAGAAGAATTAACACGAGTCAAGAAATTAAGGGACAAACTTGAACAAAACATTTTAAAAAATGTTTTCAATGCGAGATTAAACTCTTCAACCGGAAACAGAGTTCCGAATACTACGAATATAGGATTTGAATATATAGAAGGGGAACTGATACTTCTATATTTAAATGAACTTGGAATATGTGCAAGTTCAGGAAGTGCGTGTACATCAGGAAGTCTTGATCCAAGTCATGTTTTAAGAGCGATGGGAGTTCCGTTTACTGCTCTTCACGGAAGCATAAGGCTTTCATTGAGCAGATATACAACAGAAGAAGAAATTGAATATACTTGCAAAGTATTTCCTGAAATAACAGATAAAATTAATAAACTTTCTCCATTTCAAAAAGAGCTTGCAGAGTTAAAATCGATAAAGGAGCATCATACATAGACAAGTAATTAATTTAAGACTTCGAGAAATGCTTCTACAGCGACATCGATATTGCCATAGAGAAGTTTAATGGAAGTATTGTTACCTATTGCGTAAGCATAATTTATTGATTCTTCTTTATCATTTGCATCAGATTTATGAGTAGGCAACTGAGCAATTTTTTTACTACCCTGAGATAAAATCAGCCATTCGGTTTTATTATTATCGACGAAATATTCAAGAGAGTAATGACCTGGTAAAATTTTTTGACCTGTTTCCGAAATGCAAAAAGTCGGAATCATAATAGTACCCTTATGGTTAATAATATCATTCAGGATTTCAAATTCGGCATTTACATCTGAACCTGAATAAACTGAAGTTGGGATTTTGATATCCTTATCTTTAATTTTTTTAGGTTTTTTAAATTTATTTTTATATTGTTGAATAGCATCTTGATATTGTTTTTCAGTAAAAGGTTTAAGATTTTGAGAGATATCGTTATAGTTAGTAGTATCAAGACCGTCAAAAGTATCTGAATCATCTGCAAAAGTAGTTTGTAATGAAGCAAGAAACAATATTAATAATAATAAAAATTTTTTCATAATTAAATAATAATGATTTTAAATAAAAAGTAAATAATATAGATGTTTGAAAAAAGAGAATAGTCAACAAATAATAATATTCAATTTTTTGTTCAACGTTGATTTTTAATTAAAAATTATATAGAATTTTAGAGAAAAGAAATGGAGAAATAATGAAAAAAACGATATGCAAATTAATGACAGTTATAATTTTATTAAGTAATATAGGTGGTGCTGCAATAGCAAATGTACAAACAAATGCGGTTTGTACGGAACATTTAAAGCAGCCGGAGGAAGTTGCGAAGAAATCCCCAACAAACATAGTAGTAAAGACGCCGAGATTGAATACGGTTATAGAATATAATGTATTGGAAATCAGTTTTGCGGAAAATTTTTCTACAAAGACGGCACAAGTAGGTGACAGAGTAGGTTTTTTACTTAATGACGGTCTTTGTACGGAAGAAGGAAGCAGGATATTGCCGGACGGTTCACAAATTGAAGCAGAAGTTATAAGTGTAACGAAGCCGAAATCATTTAACCGAAGCGGAAAAGTTGTTTTATGTTTTGATACGGTTGTTTTACCGGACGGAAAGAGAATACCGCTAAATGCAAAACTATATGCTAAAAAGCAGCAGCTTTCAAGAGGGAAGTTAAATGCACTTGGGAAAGGTCTTGGAGGAACGCTTGGAGCAGGAGCGGTAGCAACCGGTGCCGGATGCGGTATTGGTGCAGCTGCGAGTGCAGTTATTGTGGGCGGATTTGCAATTGGACTTCCTGTTGGAATAGCAGTAGGAGCACTTAGTTGTTTATGCACACCGGGATTACATTATAAAGCAAAACCAGGAGATAAGTTATTAATTCAATTAACCGATAATTTAGATATAAATAGTTATTGTGTTAATTAGATAACGGTCAAATTTAACAGTCAAATATAAGAATTTACACCATATTTAAATTCAGTTTTGATATGGTGTATTTATTATGTAAATTAATTGACAAAATACAATTTTTATGTTAGAAGGAAGTTTAATAAACACTAATTTTCACATATACAAAGGGACAAATATGAAGGTGTTAGTTGGCTTATCAGGTGGAGTGGATTCTGCGGCAGCTGCATTACTATTGAAACAGCAGGGATATGAGGTAATTGGAGCAACGATGTCGATATGGAATGCCTCCAAAGAGGTAATGCAGCAAGGTCATAAAAATTCGTGTTATGGACCTAACGAAAAAGAAGATATAGAGGAAGCAAGAAAAATTGCGGAAAAGATAGCGATACCATATTATGTGTTTGATTGTGTTGAGGAATATGAAAGAATAGTTCTTGAAAATTTTAAAAGTGAGTATCTTAAAGGACGGACGCCGAATCCATGTATATTATGTAATTCACTTTTAAAATTTAGTATTTTACCTAAACTTGCACAAAGAAGCGGTATAGAATTTGATAAAATTGCGACAGGACATTATGCAAGAGTAGAGGAAAGAAGCGGAAGAAATATATTAAGAAAAGCAGTTGATGAAAGAAAAGACCAGACTTATTTTTTATACAGATTAACGCAAGAACAATTAAAAAAGATTATTTTCCCGTTGGGAGAATATACAAAAGAAGAAATAAGAAAAATAGCGGAAGAGAATAATCTTCCGTCGGCACGGAAAGCTGACAGCCAAGATTTTTACAGTGGTAATTACAATGAACTTTTAAATGTAGAAGCCAAAGAGGGTAATATAGTAGATACTAACGGAAAAATATTGGGAATACACCAAGGGATATGGAACTATACAACAGGTCAAAGAAAGGGATTAAAAATTTCCTGCGGGGAGCCTATGTACGTTGTAGAGTTACGCAAGGAAACGAATGAAGTTGTTGTTGGTCAAATAGATAAGACTTTTAAAAAAACATTAACAGCAACAAACATAAATTGGATAAGTATAGACAAGTTGACAAAACGGATGGATGTGTATGCAAAAATACGTTCATCGCAAAAAGCAGTAAGAGGGGAAATTTTGCCAACAGAGGACGGAGTGGAAGTAATTTTTGAAGATTATCAAAAATCGATTGCAAAGGGGCAGTCAGTAGTTTTTTATGATGGAGATTATGTACTTGGCGGAGGAATTATAAGCGAAGCAAGATAATAAGGAAGGGAAAAAATGAGCATTTATAATAATATACTGGAATTGATAGGAAACACACCGATAGTAAGAATAAATAGGCTTAACAGTGGTAATAGTGAATTGTTAGCGAAAATAGAATATTTCAATCCGGCAGGATCCGTTAAAGATAGAATTGCATTAAATATGATAGAACAGGCTGAAAAAGATGGATTAATATCTCCGGAGAAAACAACAATTATTGAACCTACGAGTGGTAATACAGGAGTGGGACTTGCACTTGTATGTTCAGTAAAAGGATATAAACTAATCATAACAATGCCTGAAACAATGAGTATTGAAAGGCGATTATTGTTAAAGGGCTATGGGGCAAAGTTAATATTAACGGAAGGCACCAAGGGAATGAAAGGAGCAATAGCAAAAGCTGAAGAATTATGTCAAACAATAGAAAACAGTTTTATTCCTCAGCAATTCAAAAACTTGGCAAATCCGAAGAAACATTACGAAACAACCGCAAATGAGATATGGAAAGATACAGAAGGAAAAGTAGATATTATAGTTGCAGGGGTAGGAACAGGCGGAACAATTTCGGGTGTGGCATCCAAATTACAGGTTCTCCTGTATTGACCGAGGGAAGAGCCGGTGTACATAAAATACAAGGAATTGGAGCAGGTTTTGTCCCTGACACGTTTAACGGAAGTATAGTTGATGAAATATTAACGGTAACAGATGAAGAAGCAATTGAAACTGCAAGAAAAAGTGCTTTATATGAAGGAATCATGGTTGGAATTTCATCCGGAGCAGCTCTTTATGCGGCATTACAAGTCGCAAAAAGGGATGAAAATAAAGGTAAAAATATAGTAGTTATTCTGCCGGACTGCGGTGAACGTTATTTATCGACAGTACTTTTTGAAAAATACCGAAATTAATTAAAAGTTTGTATTAATAATGGTTATCAAAAAGATTAAATATTCTTATGAGTGAATGAACGTTTTCCGTTACAAAAATCGGCAAC
>CANQLA010000130.1 GCA_947624605.1 Candidatus Gastranaerophilales bacterium
TTATTAATGGTTTTTTCTCTTCCTTTTATTTATTCTTTTGAAAGAGGAAATACGGTTTTATTATCAGTTTTTGCTGTTTCTATTTTCTTATTTAATTATGAAAATGAAAATAAAATTAAAAAAGAATTTTCATTAATATCTTTAGCTTTTGCCTGTGCTTTAAAATTTATACCGTTATTATTTGCACCTTTACTGTTATTCAAAAAACGTTTCAAAGATTTTTTCAAAGTAATTTTATACGCAATAATTTTGTTTTTATCGGCATTTTTGTTGTTAAAAGGCGGATTAAACAATGTTTCCTTATTTTTTAAAAATGCATTTATAAATTACAATTATTATGAATATGGAAATCAGCCAGTAAAAATATATGTATTTTTAACAATTTTGTATTTATTGATACCCTTAATAAAGGAAGAGTGGAAAAAAGTTTCAATAATTGCATTATTAATTCTATCTTTCAATCATTTTTGCGGATACAGACTTTTATATTTTTTACCGGTAACTGTACTATTTGTGAACAAGCAAGAATTTAAAAAATCAGATATATTATATGCAATAAGTTTGGTTTGTATACTTAGTCCTTTAAACTTAACTAATTACGGTTTTAAATTGTTTGGTTTATTAATTAGCTTTGAATTAATTTTTATAATTTATAACCACATAAAACAAAATATTTTAAAAAATCACAAAGCTTTATAACTAATGAAACTTAAGTTTTGACAGTTTAAAACTCAAAACAGAACCTATTGTTATCATTAAAACTCCAAGGATTATAAATGTAATTGAAATTCATGCCAAATGAGCAATGCTTCGTGCAAAAAACTGCTGATGGAAGTTGTTTTTATAAAAAGAGAGAATTAAAATTCATTATACCACTTCTTTTATCATCTTCAATTTTATTTTGTAAAAGCATATTTTCCGAAGTTAACATAGCATTTGAACCAATCCCTATACCAAGTATTAAAATAAGGGATACTATTTTGTCATGAGTAATTCCTATCAATATAAAACATAAGAGCTGTGAGTAGAAACAATATGGTTGCATGATTTTTTATTGATAAATGAATAAAATCACACTCTTTTATAATGTGTCCTGAGATAAAATATTTCTCGACCCAAAAAGTCGTAATATATTGTTGAATTGATGTTAATATATATATTAAAAAGCTTGAGTCAATTTTAATTAAATAATTTTTTTAATTTTTCAAGAAAAGATTTATTTTGCACCTTTGAATTATTTCCGGATAAAGAAAAAGTATCGCCGGGAACTTGATTTTTTCTGCTTTTTAATTCTTGGATTTCATTAATTCTTTCTTTTGCGGTTTTCCCCGGAATATCAGAAACATTACAGCAGGGATAAGGCTTTTTACTTTGAATATTGTGAATTTTATTAATTTGTTCTTGTATAGTTTGTCCCGGAACATTATTTATTATAACAGCCATATTGATTTCTCCTTACTTTGCAGATATTTATTTCATATAATATAAAACTTATTAAAAATTTTTATTGCTTAATTGTGAAAAGTGATTAATAATTCGTAATATACAAAACAAAAGTTTGATTTAATATTTATTATATTTTTTATAAAACGCTGTTTTATAGAAGATGTCATTGATTTTTTACGTAATTTTACTTGAAAGTAATACAGTATGAACTTATGAATATTGAAATAAGTCGGCTCCGAAAAACAAAAGTAAAGAAATATGAATTTTGAAATTGGCAAAAAATATATATTGAAATGTTTTTAAGATATGGGGTGTTATTGTAGATATACATGAAATTTTAAGTTATAGTCTAAGATTAAAAGACAGAATACAAATATATTATTGTAAGTTAGAAATGGTATACTATGTTGAAGTGCTAAGTAAATAAGAATTAAAAATCGTGCAGAATATAAAGAGGTGATATTCCAAATCAATATGCTTAAAATTTTGAATATTTTGTATGTGCTTCACATTCAATAAAAAGCATAAAGTGAAAAAGTTATCATACATCGGGTGACAAATATTGTAATAGTAAAGTTAGATTTAATTTTAGGAAATTAATATAAAAAAATGTAAAGAAGGAGAAAAAATAAAGAAATAAAGTTGATTTTTTTTTGTTGTTGTATTACTATAAAGACATCTCAACGGGGGATTAGCTCAGCTGGTAGAGCGCCTGTTTTGCACGCAGGATGTCAGGAGTTCGAATCTCCTATCCTCCACAATTTAAAAGTCCTTGTATCATTGAAAAGCAAGGACTTTTTTATTTCCTTTATGTCCGTTTGGTGTCCATTTTTTATTTTGAAGGTTAAACTTTTCTTCTGAATTAAATACTATTTAAAAGACAATAAGGATATTATTTAACGTCCGGTATGCGTTGAACGGATAGAAAGGAATTTTTGCCAAGTTGGCTTGGTGTTTGGGTTTGAGGGGTCGGAAGGAAGCATTCTATCCGTGCAGGCTATGGACTAAAACGGACTTTTTTTGGCTGAACGGATAAAATGCTTTTTTTTCTAAGTTGGTATTTTTATCTTGTCATTATTGGGATTGGGCATTGTTAGGGGGTTGCACGGATAGATTGCGTATTTAAGGCAACGTCCATTTTGAAAATTTTGTCAAATTCTGTACAAAATCGTGTCAATTTCTTTTTGTGCAATAGTTGTAACGTTTCCTTAATAATCGAGAGAAATATCTGTACAATTTTTATTTCGGGTTAAAACAATGATTATTATTAAAGAAAAATTTTTCTAAACCTAAAAACATAAAAAACGATTTCAAATTATAAGTTTGATTCATAGTTTATCGAAGAGTTTATTCTATTGTTATTTTTCAATACAATAACATCAAGCTATCATAACATTGCAATATTATCCACTATTCTATCATACGATACTATTTTAATATTACTATTTTTATAATCTTCATTTCTTATGTTGTTAGCACGTTCATCAAAACATTCTCGTCTTGAGATAACCAATAAATAAAATATTTGAGATGCTGTTAAGTTAATATTTTCTTTTTCATAATGCATGGATTTTAAAAAATAGTCTTTATTATTACTAAACCATCGTTCCCAATCTTTAATTTGCGTAAGACCATTTCTAACATCTATTGTCCATTCATTTTTTTTATCTTGCAAAAGCTTTATTTTCTTGGGGGTTTCAAATTCAATTAATATTAATTTGTATCCTGATGAATTATGTCCCAATATTGCATAATCAGCTTTATAGTCTTTTCCCAATTGGAGTTCTTTATAAAAATAATTTCCAGAAGCATTATAGATTCCATAATCGTTAAATATAACCGATAAAGGAATAAACCATTTACTATCTTTTTTAATATACTTTTGTATATCATGTTCCGTTTGTGAATTATTTAACGCATCTAAAAATAAGAGACTTTCATTTTTATAATCAATTTTTTCTTTTCTGTAATTAACAAAGTTTTCGTTATTCTCGTTAAATATTTCATTTTTTAGATTAATTTCATTTGGTTTAATAATCGACATTACACAACTTTCTTTAATTTCCTTTTTAATTTATTGATTCTATTTGGTGCAAATGCTAAAACCTTTTGCCCCTACCTCATAGTAGTATGAATTACAAAAGATTTAACACGTGTTAATAACAATTGTAGTGTGTGAGGATTTAATGTTAAATATATCAATCAAAAATTTCAATCAGCTTATTATATAAGTTAATATTTTTTATAACTACAATTTCTATTTTATTTATTGCTCTTGTAATTTGTTGAAAAAACATTTTTTTAGGAATATATGGTACACCATTCATTATATTTGCTTTTAGGTAATTTCCATCATAAAAAAACAAATTATTCATTGATACAATTATATTATCAAAATCCTGCCCTATTACATCATGCGTTGTTCCAACTTTTTGTGGATTACTTAAACCAAAATCTGCATAAAGATTTGTATTATATTGGCTTGGGGTATAAGAAATATATTTATAATTTGTTTTGCTTTTTATATATTCATTTGCTTCGTTAAATTTTTCAAAATAGACTATATTTATACTTTTTTTTGAAACTTTTAAAGTATTTTTTTTACTATAATCAAACATAATTTGAATAAAATTTGATATTTCTTTATTTGTTCTTATTTTACTTGTTAATTTAAAACTTATCGGATTTATCAGTAGCTCTTTCAATACTTCTTTATATTTTCCTTCCCAATTACTTAAAATTTGCTTTTCATCGCCACATAATATAAGTTTTATATTTGTTTTACTAATATATTCACTAAGTAAATTATAGAATTGATTTTTATACATACGTTGTATTTCATCAATTATAAGAATATCGGGAATAGAATTAACTTCAAAAAATTTTTGCCAATCCTTTGCCATTTTTATTTCCCAACCAAGATCTTTAAGAGTTTCATGACCTTGATTTAACTTTCCACAATGAATAATACCAACCTTTTTAGAATTATTTCTTATTTCTTTTGCAATATCATATATCAATAAAGATTTACCACTTCCTGCATTACCTTCTATTAAAAAATATTTTTCATTATTTAATATTTTAAAAATAGCATTTTTAACTTTATCTTGTTCTTGAGTCAAGAAATATAAACCATTTACAAATTCAGAAGTTTTGTTAAATGGAGATACAAGGTAATTAGAAGGTTGAAATAAATAATTAAGATTTTCTTCAAATATGCTGTTTCCCTCATCATCAATTTGTTTTTGTAATATATATATTAATTCATTAAAATCAGAAGTTATAAAATTATTATTTTCATCTATTTTGTATAACTTATCTTTTTCTTTGATATAAACATAAGAGTATATGCTTTTATTTAAAAATTTAAGATAATAATGATTTTTAATTATTTGATTTTTGACTTTATCTATATTAGAAATTTCTCTTTTATATTCAATATTTAAAATAATTGATTTGCTTATCCTAATTAAATCTAATTCTTTACCTATTTGCGGAATTTTATATCCCAAATAAAAACCATTAAAATACTTTAAAGACAATAAATTATTGTGTTTATCAATAGTTTGTAAAAAACTTTCTAACGTATCAAGTTCATTGTCTTTAATCTCAATCCCATAATCATCACCTAAATAATTTTTAATAGATGTATTAAGATTAATTTTTCCATTTTCTTTATATATATAAATTAAACTTTTAAGGTTTACTGTTTTCATTAACTATTTCCTCAAAATTCAACTTCGGGAGTCCTTTAACAATCTTTACCGTTGCTACGGATAGTGAGATTACGCTCAGGAGCAAGTCAAGAATATATCTTGGTTTACCATGCTCTTCTGCCCAGTCGTTCGGGTCATTTTTAATACCGCTTGCTTTGTCTGTTGTTACCTGATATTTTTCAAGTATCCAATCAATAGCACTCCTGCCGTTTACAACGTATTCATAGGCAATTTCAGGAATATTTGTTATTCTTATATAGGGATTGTAAATTATTTCAGACTTATCTTGCTTGCTTTTGAACCGCATCTTATCAACTGTAAATATACCGCTTTCTTCTCCTATAACTTTAACTGAAGCTATCGGAGCTTGGTCTTCATAATTCAGGTGCAATTTAGCAAGGTCTCTCCCTGCATTAGAAAATGCCCAAAAGTCTTCAACTTTATCAACTAACGGAATTCTTGGAAGCATTTTCTTCAGGTCAGCGGAGAATTTTGTTTTATAGTCTTCACTGTGAAGTATTCCATAAACATAGTAGAAAATGTCTTCTTTTGTTACTTTATGACCGTATTTTTCTTTGGCAAGGTTATGAATAAAATCTGTTATTCCGTCGTGTCTAATATACTTATCCTCTTCACTTTCTGAAGCTGAAGCAAACAAATCCATTTGCGGAGTGTCATTTTGAGGTTTTTCTTCATACCAGTAAAGAGGAAAACACTGGTCTGTATCCAAAGTATGATAATTCGGAATTAAATCAGTTATCAATGCGGAAAAATCCTTACTTGCACCAATTCCACTTATAATAATAGCCCTATTTTTGTAATTGTTTGTTGGAAATAGTTTGTATATTTGATATGTTCTATGAAGTAATTTCTTGTCATACCTTAAATGAACTTTATTAAAAGGTCTGTACAGTGCTTCAGTTGTCAGTTCCAATGTTGAACTATACTCAATATTCTTTTTTAAATCTCTTAGAAATACAT
>CANQLA010000131.1 GCA_947624605.1 Candidatus Gastranaerophilales bacterium
AAATTTTAGGATTGTATTCAAAATCACTAATAATGGAGTTATAAGCAAATTTGTAATTTTCGTATTGTTCTTCAATTGAAATATTTTGAGTTTGGCGAATATATGATTTTGCAACTTTAAGATTGCGTTTTTTAATCGCTATTGCTTCCTTGAATTCTTCTTTTGAAATTTTATCTGCGTGAAGTGCAGCTACTGCTTTTACAGCTTTAACCTTACCGACAAATTCTTCATTATCAGCTTTAAATGCCCAAGCCTCTTTGTAATCTTGAATATCCCTGCGGAGATAAACTTTTAATCCCGTATTGGAAATCATCCAATCTGCCCAATATGTTATACCGAGAGAATTGTCTTTGATTCCGTTTCTGCTAACGGTAAAGTTTCGAGATGTTCGCATACAGAACAGTTTTAGAGCATCACGAGATGTTGTAATTTTTGTCTTTGCTTCGCAATTAAATAATTCATCTGGTGAAAGTCCTTGAAGAACTTTGCCTTGAGACGGTCTTTTATTTAAGACATTATTCACAAAATCATCAAATAATCTTTTAAAATCCTTAAACTGCATAATCTTACCGGCTTTGATTTCTTTTGCAAGAACTTCCGGTCTTTCAACAACATTTCCGCCACGATAACCGATACAATGCTTTGATAACATTTCTTTTATTTTCAGAAAATCTCTTTCAATCGGTTTTGTTTGTGCATTATACGGGAGTGCAAAATGCACTTGAACATTTAGTTCATCAAGCATCGATGTTGTTCTCGATTTATTGTTTTCAATTTTTATTACCTGTCTGCCTCCGGCAAAATCTTTACATCGATAATCCTTACCGTTATCAATAATTACATCTTCAGGCAGACCATATGCCTCTGCCGCATAATAAAATGTTTGAAAAATATGGTCAGAATTTGGATTGCCGCTTTGTAAAAGCCAACCGAGCCATTTACCGGATTTGAAATCTCTCCACGCTGTCACCCAAGGAAATACAACATTTCCATCTTCTGTCATACAAGCTACATCAATCTGTGCGTGGTCTGAAACCCATACTTTTCCGCAAATAATATTTGAATAATCTCTTTCTAAATAACAGCCGTATTTTTTATTCCAAGCTGATTGACCGTACCGAGCCAAAACTATACTTTGCAAAGGAAGACTACGGTCAAGTTTTCTTTTAAATGCCATATAACTTGGAAATGTTGTTCTGCTTATATCAGCATTATTTCTTAATGCGTGTCCGAGTGTTAATTCCCAACAAGAACGCAAAGATGGAGCACCTTCTTTTAAATACAGGTTTTTAAAATATTTAAAATCTTCTTCTCTTACGGTTGATTTATTGACATTAGTTCCATATTTTGCAAGTAATCCGCTCAGACCATCCTCTTGATATCTCTTACGCATTCTTATTATCATTGAATAAGATGTTGGCATATCTAAATTATTTTTATTCAATTTATCAACAAAGTTCCTTAATTTTTGCCCTTTTAAATTCTCACAGGCTTTTAATATTGGCAAATATTTATCAACTTGAATCTTCGCCCAATTTGGAGCATCACTAAAAGTCGCATCATTAAGCTCTGAATTATTGTTCATTCTGTCTTGACAGCCTTTTGGCAAGGATGATAATGAAATAAAATATTGAACTTTTTTTCCTGTTTTTACAATTTTATAGTTAAATTGATTTGCTAAACATCTCTTTTTTAGTGTTTTTAAGCAAATATTTAAAATTTTACAAGCAGAATCTGCATCAATCCAAGTTGACTCTGATTCTTGTTTCTTCATTTCGGTCATAATCTTTAACTTTTAATTCAAAAATCTGCTCTATAAAAAAGAGGTCTAATTCGTTTGATTTTCTCTCTCCGGCAAGATATTTACTTACAAGACTTTCTGATAAATTTAATTCTCTTGCGAGTTCTGAAGGTTTAACATTTAAAATCGTTAACACTAATCTTGTAATAATTTTCTTTTGGCAGCACGCACAAACTTTCATCATTAGCAATTCCTCTCTGATATAGTCGACCAAGCTATATCAAGCATTTTTATAATTTTTTAGAATTCACCGACATAACCAATTTTCATTGCACAACAAAGCTAATCCTTTAAGGATAATTTAATTGATGTAATAAAAATCATTAGTCTTATATTTAATTATATTTATGATGCTAATCCTGAAAAGACTTACAAAAAGTGCGTTTATCAATTCCTGTACAAAATAAAAATCTAAAATCCGCTTATATTTTGAAATCGTTTTTTATGTTTTTAGATTTAGAAAAATTTTTCTTTAATAATAATCTTTGTTTTAACCTAAAATAAAAATTGTACAGGAATTGCATAAGAAATATTAAGCAATTAATTTTATTAAATCCTCATATAAATCCTTGTATTCCTTATTTCTCCGCCATATATATTCAGCTAATCTGTAAAACATATAATTTTCATTTATATTATGGCTTTCAATCCTTGCAAGATAGCAATACATATTTTTAAATTCTCTTATCTCAGGTTTTGTAAAATTATTCTCGATACTTGCTCTCAATAATTTATCGCATACAAAAACCTGATTGTTATAAACATAAAAATAGGCATATTTTTCATAAAACTTTCTATATCTGCCTTGTTGAGGTTTTTCAAAAAATAATTGAAGTAATGAGCTAAACTGTTTATCATAAATCATTTTTCTAAAAACACCATAATAATTACAAACACAGCTTTTTTTTAGATTAACAAGTTCGCACAATTTGTGCGGTGGAATTTCCAAACAAAACCCTTTAATTATTATATCTGTTTCTTCAGGAGTTCTTAATTCTATCATTAAATTAAGATTTTTGTTTTCAATATGTCCTTTCTTTGCTTGATGTTTATCCATATAAATTATTAGCTCTTCACGTTCTTGTATAAAACCTTCATTTACAAGATATAAAAGAGCCGTTTTAATAATATCTTCGTCAGTTTCTAAAAATGAAATCAAATCATCAAGCGTACATTTTTTCAATCGCCGGCAGAGTTTTAATACTTTGTCTTTGTCTTTGATTATTGACGGTTCACCTACACTTTGTTTCGGATACAAGTTCACACAACTCACTACGTTTCGTTGGTTCATTTTGTAAAAATCTTTGCACTCCATTACGATTTACCTCCGGCAATTCTGCATTCCGTCAGATTTTTCACAGGGACGAGCTCGCTCACTACGTTCGACTCCGCTCTTGTCAAAATCCGCTCATTAATTTTTCCCTTCAATATTTCTTCTGAAATTTCTGTTAAATTATTTGTTTTTGCAATTTTTTCTAATTCTGCCAATGTTTGAACAATCTTTCGGAATTGATTTGTACGAGTAACAAGATAGTTTATTGCATCATCGGTAAAACTTAATTCCGTTAATTCTGACAATATCTCTCTAATATCTTTTTCGTCATAATGTTCAAATTTCAATTTTTTATAAATCCTGTCCTCAAAATGTTTGTAGCGAGCAATTTTTCTGTCAACGGCTTCCATCCCGGAGAGAACTATCGGAGTGCCTGAACTGTCTTGAATATCTCTTAAAATTTCAATTACATTTTTATTAAATAAATAATCAATTTCATCAATAATGATTATTTTCTGATTAATTTTTAAATAATTTATAATTTCATCCAAATTATTCTGCATACTGAAATATGGTTTAATATTTAAATCGAGCAATATTTCTTTTAATAATCCATTTTGAGTCATATCGTTATTAGCTCTAATGTACACAGCATCGTTTTTTGTTGCCCACCATATTAAAGTTTTTGTTTTACCAAGTCCGTGAGAGCCATAAACGAGTGCGAGTTTTGGAATGTTTGGTGGAAGTTTTTTCAAATCTTCCATTAATCCGACAAACTTTTTCACATTTTTTGTTCTTACAAATACATTTGTTTTCATATTTAATCTCCGTATAAATCATTGTATTCATCACTTCTTATATATTCTGCGAGCCATTTTCTGTCTTCTGAATTTGTGCAGCCATGAACCATAAACCACTCGTATTTTTCAAAGTTTGTATTAAATATCGGCTTTTGCATTTGTTGTTCACGAAGGGTTAATTTGCGTTCACGAGGCGGTTTTAGTGGTTCAATTTGTTCAATTTGATAAACAGGCTCCGGCTCAATTTCCAACACCTGAAGTTCCTCTTTGGGAAATGTCTCTTTTACTTTTTTAATCAATTTATTCTTAATCTGCTGTTGCTTTTTGTATTGTTGATTGTATTCTTCCATATCTTTGACTGTTCCGAGAATTCTTGCCATCGGATGGACTTTTTCTACTCTGTGTGCTACACACAAAAATTCGCCTTTTATTGAATAAACATAGATTTTTGATAAATCAAAAATGCTGTATCTGATATGCACCTTATCTCTAATTCCGAGAATTGCCTCACTTCTGTAATGCATATTTAAGAATGTAATTCCGTTTCTGTTTATCGTTCTTAATTCTGTTTTCATCATCAAATCATTTAATATTTGAACGGGAATGTCCTGCTTTTGAACGGTATTTAACATCTCTTTGATTGTTTTGGTTTTATCATTCGGACAAAGCTGATTATTATGAAATTCAATCCAACTGTTAATATATTTTGCTGTTTCTGAGATTGTTGGAATATATCCGTCTGTCAGTTTTTTATGCCATTCTTGGTGGAGTTTCTCTCCTCGTTTTAACCACGCAGGTCTATCTTCAATACTTGTTCCAATATAGCTTGGCATTCCTTTTTCTAATTCTTCTTGAAACTCTTTAAAAAATCTCTCTATCACTTTTGCTCTTGCATTATATGGTTTTGCAAAAATAGAATGTATGTTTAAATTTGCATATACCCCATTGAATTGTTCTTCTTCAAAATCAATATTCTGAAAGAATTTTGACTTAAATGCTCTGCCGTTATCTTGATAAATAACTTTCGGAATCATTCCGAGATTTAATATTGCATTTCTAAGAGCTGAAGCTATACATTGAGTATTCTCTGTCATCATAATTTCATAACCCACAAGTGCTGTTGATTTCCAATCTAAAAAGCCGACAAGAGTTGCTCTTGCCGGCTTACCCGTGAACGGATTTATTACTTGGAAGTTTAGAGTGTGTCCGTCTGCGATTAAAACATCACCCACTTCTAATTTTGAAATATCTCTTTCAATATATGGTTCAACCTTATCGTGATATGCTTTCATTCCCTCTCGTCTTAATATCCATTCCGCATAATTATTTTTTTTGAAATTTTCCGCAAATCTTTTAAATGTCAGATTACAGGGCAAATCTTCTTTTTCATATCCTCTTTTGATTAATATGGCTTTTGTAAGTTTGATGGCTTTGCCATAATTGTATTGGCTCGGGTGAAGTAATAAGGTTAATAAAATATTTTTCATTTCATCATTCAAGATTGTATTGTATTCACCCTGCTTTGAATATTTATATCGAGGTTGTAAGCATTCTGCATTTTCATGTTTCTCATATTGTTTTAGCCAACGATGTAAAGTTCCGAGCGATATATTTCCGATAAATCTGTATGCTTTTGGAAGTAATAATCCTGTATTGTAGGTATCTAAAAAATCAGCATCTGCTTGTTTTTTAGTTGAATAATTTTTTCTAAATTTGATTAATGCCAACACAATATTAATTCTGAAACTCGCTGTCATTTTTGCACTATCTGAAACAAACTGCGGTGGTTGATAATTTAGAGGAACAAGGGCTGTGGATTTCTTCTCGCTTTTTCTTAATAAGTCGTCTTGGATTTTGTTCCACAAAAAGCAGTCGTTCTCTTCACTATCGTTGTCGTTCACTTTGCTTTTTGCTACTTCGGGACTACGTTCGCTAACGCTCACATTCGCCCTGCACAAAATCCGCTGTAATTCAGGTTCTAAACTTGAAAACAATATTTCATAAGAAGTACCGCCATTGACTATGACTTCTCGTGAAATATATTTACATTCAGGTTTATTTAATTCTAACCTGATTGAGCGAGTTGAAGTTAAACCTTTTGCTTTGGCTATTTCCTTGATATTAATATATAGAGAATCTTTGTTGTTCATAGTACCGGAACATTAGCTCTGAAGACAGAGTATTGGAACACTGTTTCCGACCATTGGCAACAATTCTTATCATAACTACGCAATCAAAGATTGCTTGTATGATAGAAT
>CANQLA010000132.1 GCA_947624605.1 Candidatus Gastranaerophilales bacterium
AATAGCTGCCGAGAAAAGAGCCGCTCTGACCGGAAATACCTTAAAATTAGGTTTTATAGGATTTCTTTATTTAGAATTAATTGATGCATCTTTTTCTTTAGATGGAGTTTTGGGTGCATTTGCAATTAGCAAAGATATTATAATTATAACCATAGGTCTTGCAATTGGTGCCATGTTTGTTCGTTCATTGACATTGTATATGGTCGAGATGAAAACATTGAAACAATATCTGTATTTAGAACAAGGTGCTCATTGGGCAATCGGATTTTTAGCGTTAATTATGTTTTATTCTACAGTTCGTGAAGTTCCTGAGGTGATTACGGGGTTAACAGGGTTAATTATCGTCGGCTTAGCTTTTGCAGATTCCTTTAAACATAACAAAAACAACCGAACAGACATCAGAAATAATTAATTACACATTATTATATAGTGATTATGTCAGTATATTTTTTATATAAATATCACAAAAAGCCCTTTTAAAAAGGGCTTTTTAAGATTGAAAATCCGAACGGGTTTATTCGGTCAGCAGTTTGTTAACTGCCTTTGTCAATCTTGATTTTTTTCTAGCTGCTGTATTTTTATGGAAAATACCTTTTGAAACACCTTGATCACAAAGTTTATATACCTTGCTTAATGTTTCTTTTACGGCATCTTGATTTTTGGCTGAAGCAGCTGCAAGAACAGATTTAACAGCAGTTTTTACTTTTGACTTGTAAGCAACATTTCTGTCATGATTTCTTTCTGCTACTAAAATTCTTTTCTTTGCTGATTTTATATTTGCCATTTTTTTCCCTTTCTGTTGCATTATTTTTGGGCTTGAATAAACTCGCCGGCTTTTGCAAGTTCCGAAGTTTTTATGGAGCGTTTTGGATTGTTTTAAATCATAACTTCCTGTATTACTCCGAGATTTCTCGCCCTAACCTGCACAGAGGATTGGTGAGTATTTTTATTGTAATACGAAAAATTTAATTGTAAACATTTTTTTAATAATTAATTTTTTAATGGCAAATTATTTTATTTTTTTATTTATAATAAAAGTAAGTGTAAGAAATACAATTAATTAATGTAAGGATTTTAAAAATGATAGTATCTCCAATAGGAATTATTCCTTCTTTCAGTATTAATGAAAAATTAAATGAAAAACAAAATAAAAAAATGCAAAATTATTCATTACAAACAAATGAACAAAAAGAAAGCTTTGCAAAACCGACGGCTGAAAACTTAAGAGCAAATGCCGGAGTTACTTTACCGATAGACAAAAAAGATCCTTATGGAGCGAGGGCTTTTTTAAATCAGCATCCTGTTTCACCTTTTATTAAAGGACAAGATAGAGAAAACTTAATTAAAGTTATGGAAGCAGGAAGTGTTGAAACAAGTAATATTGAAATGCAGCTTTCACTAATTGCCGATAACAAATTAACACCTCAGACCCTTTCTCATTACTGGAAATCCGGCAAAATGTGTGACCAGATGGAATCAGATATCGAAATGATGTATGATTGTTATGCTGAAGGTAAAAATGTTGATGATGTGTATGTTCCGAATGCTGCATCAAAGGAAGAAGGTACTAAAAACGCAAAAGTAGGGGATGTTTTTAAAGTTGAAGGTGAAGATAGAGTTTATGTTAAAGACGATGAAGAAAAATCACACCAATTAAAAATGGATAAAGAAACTTTTATAAAGCTTTTTCCGCCGGCACAAAGATTTGCTTCATCTCAATATGCGATAGGTGATTGTTATTGTGTTGCAACTTTAAATTCCGTTATGGAAAATCCAAAAACAAGAATTGCATTATATGATGCTATAGAACAAGACGGTGAGGACATTCACGTTAAATACCCTAACGGCAAGGCAGATTATGTTGCAAAAAAAGGTCAGCTTCAACCGTCTACCGAAGTAACTAAAGTTATGAGAGGTGCTCAGGGAATGAGGCTTTTAGAAGATGCTTTCGGGCTTGAACTTCAGGTAAAGGCAGAAAGTGATTTCAGAACAATTATGCAGGAAAAAATCCAAAATAAAAAGGCAGAATATCAGGCAGAAACAAATCCCAGAGAAAAAGCCATTATGAAAAAAGATTGGCTTGGTATGAGGCAAAGACTTGCTGATTTTGAAGAATCCATGAAAAATCCGGATAACAAAACAGTTGTTATAAGAGAAGATTTAAATGATAGAATTGCGTACAAAGAAGACCGCTATGGCATGATGTTTGCAAACTTAAAGGAAGCTCCCGATAATGAAAAGAACAATTTTAAAACTCAAAAAGAATATTACAGAGGCTCATTAGGCGGATATCAACATCAAGTTATGGATGTTCTCGGTATTAAAGGTAAAATTATGAATACCGTCAGAAATAAAGATGAGATTTTACAACTTTTATCTAAAGAACCGTCCGGTAAATATATGTTATGTGGTGGAACATACTCTGACGGAAGCAGAACCGAAAATCCGGTTGCAAAAGATAAAGGTGTTTATTCTTTCCACGCTTATACATTAGAAGCTGTCAAAAATAATCAAAATGAGTTAAAAATCAGAGCGACGAATCCTTGGAATACGGCTATAGATGCTGATTTATCAGTTGATGAAACTTTCCGGTATTTTGACGTCTTTGAAGTTTATGATACAGATTCGTATAAAGGTATTCAAAGAGAAGATGCATAAATTGCTTTTATAAATTTTTAAAAGACCTTTTGTCATTCACAAAAGGTCTTTTTAGTTAAATAAAATTTCAATCTGATTTAAAATAGGATTATGTATTTATGAACTTATTAATATATGTTTTCCCTTTATTGTTACCCAATGATTATTAGAATCATCAGATAATTTTTTTGATTTTATTTTTTTGTTTCTTTCACTAATCATTTTTTTATATTTATTTCTTATTTCATCAGAAAAACTTGTTTTTTTCTTATCTTGATTGGAAAGAATATTTGCAGAGTTGATATTTGATTTAGTGTTATTTTTGTTAAGAATATATTCATATTTGTTTTTTAAAGATGTTTTATCTTTGTTTTTCAAAGATGTATTATCTTTGTTGTTAAAATCCACTTTTTTAATAACACCTTGATAATCATCATCAAATGGGGTTTTTTCGTTTGAGGAATATGTATTTCTAAATTCAGGTTCTTGAATTAATTTATCAGCTCTTTTTTCAATTTTATTTAATCTGTTAAGCCAACCTTTCAAAAATTTTTTTTGTCTTGAGTCATGAGTTGCCAAATTATTATAATGTTGTTTACGCAATTGTATTAATTTGTAAAAATTGCCATTAGCTTTTTTGAACATTTGTTTAGCGGTTCCTGTACCGCATTGAATAGCGGTATCAAAAAGGATATAAGCATCTCGAATATCTTTTTGTTTATCCGCACCTGATTTAATGTAATAATCTTCATAATATATTTTTGTTGCCAATTCTTTTGTTATATTTTTAACACTTTTTGTAGGTAAATGGCGAACTCTAGTATATTCGTTAAGAGCAGTTTGAGTAATTCCTAAATTTGTTTCACCTCCTCTGTCATCGGGGTCATTATTGTAGCCGCCTTCATCAGCAAGCACATAATTTAATAATATATAAAACTTTTTATCATACATTTTATTTTATCCTTTACTATAAATTTAATTATCGAAGTCAGAATATATATGTTCGTAATAATCAAGCAACATTGCTCTTTCTTTTACAATAGAGGTATATTTTGCAGCGTAAGCAACTTGAAAAAAAGTTCCTTCGTGTTCAAAAACCAATTTTTTCAATGTCATAAGTTCTTGATTTTTATATTCTTCCCATTTGGCTTGAGAATCTTGGACAAGAGCAAATTTCTCCGGAGGCAGTATTTTTTTTAAATTTTGCAAATGTCTGTTGATTTCTGTATTCCAGCCATCGATGGCAATGTAACCACAATGTATCATTCCGGCAGTTGTAGAATCGTTATCTATGCATTTTCCTAATTGTACATCAATTGGGTGGTCAAATATATCGATTTGGTTTTCTACTTTATCATCAAAATATTTATCTAAATCTTCTTTTACGGAAGAAATTACATTTTCTGTAATTTCTTCAACAAGTTTTTCTTTTAATATAGGATTGATATTGTTATTCAAATCATTTTTTTCATTAAAGGAACAAGCTGAACAAAATATAACAATAGAAGACAATAAAATGCATTTTTTAAATAATTTTTTAAACATATTTTTCACCTTAACTTCAGACATAAATACTTTTTGAAATTATAATATATTCTCAACAAATTAAATATTATCCAGTTGGGCTATATTTATGCATTTAAACTTCAAATATTTTAATTTTATAGTAGCAACTCCGGAATAAGCAAAATTTTTATTATACAATTTTAATAAAAATTTTTAATTAAACCGATATTGTTATAATTTTTTCTTAAACATTTTTTAACTCCTTTCTTTTATGTATCTATTTATAATATGACACTTTTTAAAAAATCCGCAATTATTTCAGTATAAAGGAAATAGCACATATAACAAGCGAAAAGATTTGTAAATAAATTGTTACAACTAATCTGTTATAACGCTATTATATCCATCAAATTAAAAAAATTGTTAACTTAATTAGTCTATTATAAAACTGTGATTTATATTTTTTTATAGAAAAAACAGATACTATCGGATTTATAAATTATGATTGACTAATTTGGAGAAAATTTATATTGTTTAAAAATTCGGAGGGTTTGAAATTAACGTTTTTTGAAAATTATTCTGATTAGAATAAATCTGAACAGCATATTATGAATAAGTAAACGGGACAGAAGAGTATAGCAAAAGTAACAAAGCACATAAACAAGTAAAGGGTCAATGAAATTGTAACGTAGCGGAGTGTGATAACGTACATTTTGCAAAATAAAATTAACAACATTTAACGGTTCATATTTAACATTAAATAAAAATAAATTTCTTGAAAATAATATATTTATGCTATAATTACTATACAATTTTTCGAGCAAACAATTTAAGGTAAAAACTATAAAAAAAGAATATCAAACGATAACTAATTCACTTACAGAAAAAATAAATTTATGTAAAAGAGTTTCATAAATAATTGTTATAGGAGATTTTGATGAATATAGTAAAAATAGTATTTAGTCCTACAGGAGGCACGGAAAAAGTTGCAAATATTATTGTAAATTGTTGGGGTAAAAATAATAGTAAAAATAATATTATAAATATTGACTTATTTAATCACAACTTTGATATATTGGGAAATGAAATTAGTCCTGAAGATAAAGTATTGATAGCAATGCCTTGTTTTTGCGGAAGAGTACCTGTTCTTGCAATTGAGAGATTCAGACAAATTTCTGGTAATGGAGCAAAATGTACAATAGTCTGTGTATATGGAAACCGAGATTATGATGATACGCTTGCTGAAATGCAATTTATTGCCGGAGAATGCGGATTTAATGTGATAGCGGCAATTTCAGCAGTAGCGGAACATTCTTTAATTTCCGAATATGCAAAAGATCGACCGGATAAATATGATTCAGAACAATTATCGGATTTTGCAGATAAAATATGGAACAAAAATGATCCTGTAGGATTTGTTCCCGGTAAGAATCCTAACTCAGAAATGGGAAGTATTGGACTTGTTCCTGATATTTCAACCAATTGCATTAAATGTGGAAAATGTGTAAAAGAATGTCCGGTTAATGCAATCTCTGCAAAATCTTTTATATCAGATAAGGATAAATGTATATCTTGTTTACATTGTGTTAAATATTGCCCTAAAAATGCAAGAAAAATTAAGGACGAAATTATTACTTCTGTTGCAATGGCAATAAAAGAGACTTGTCTGATACGAAAAGATAATGAATTGTTTTTATAATTAGCATATAAGCTTATGATATATCAAAAACTTTTGAAATTGTTCTATCATTGTGCGAGTGAAGGGTTTGTTCCTCTGCAGCCAGTTTGTCAGGCTGTGCCTGACAAACTTATTAATTAATATTTTTTTAGGTACTTTTGGTGGCAAAAGTACCGCAAAACCACCCGCTGTAACTTCGTAACTTATTTTGTTTAAATCAACCTCAAAACGGCAAACTC
>CANQLA010000133.1 GCA_947624605.1 Candidatus Gastranaerophilales bacterium
ACGCAAAAAATAACTGTTATGAATACAGATATATTCATCGTTAAAGTTAATGCTTTACCAGGTACGAAATCCGGAACGTGACAAGTAATTACAGTCATAAAAGCAACAATTTTGGCAGCTCCGTAGAATGCTCTTGAAAATCTGGAAGCTGTAAGAAATCTTCCTATTTTGCTTTGAACTATTGAATCTTCTCCAAAAGCAGTAGCTCCATCTTGTGCATAAGCAATATTTCTGATAGTATCAGTAAGAAGGCTTCTAATCATAACAATTAACGGAATCCAAAGAGAAACCCAACCATATACTGCAAATACAATCCAATATGCATTTTCTACAATTCTGTCAGCAAGAATATCAACTACAGAACCTATTTTTGATACTTCATTAAATTTTCTGGCAATCCAACCGTCAAGAGCATCAAGTAAGATAATCGCAAAGGTAATTGCTACAGCTGTCCAATAGAATAATGGTGTTACTTCATAATTCAGCATTACGAGAATGTATACAGTTAAAATGACTCTGAATAAAGATATTATATTTGCCATAATTTCTCCTTTTTATTTCTTTTTACTTCTGGAAAGAGCAAAATCCATTTTGTCCAAATGTTGTCTGCGTTCGCCTAACATAATTTTTTCTGCTTCTTCAAGAATGCTAACTACTTGATATCCGTTTAAACCGTCACTTCTTGGTTTTATACCGTGTTCAATACAATTCAAGAAATGCTGGCATTCTAATTTTAATGGTTCAATTTCAATGAAATCCAGTGCTTCAGGTTTTGAAACCCCCGGTTTTGTATGATCAATAACCTGAAGCTTATGTTCAGCGAGGGTATCGTCAAAAATAGCAGTAGCTTTTGTTCCTCTAACCAACAGGTTAACTCTTTTAACTGGATGAATCCAACTGTCGGAAATTTGCCCTATAATACCGTCTTCATATTCAAGTGTAACATGTGTAATATCCATAATATCATTGTTTTCAGAAGAAGCACCGACGGCACTTATAACTCTTAAAGGAGCTTTTCCGAGAACATAAGCAGTCATGGATACGTCATGAGGAGCTAAATCCCACATAACACTTCTGTCATTTTTAAAATAATTAATATTTAATCTATCGCTTTGAATATACTTAATATCACCTAATTCACCGTCATCAATGAGCATTTTTAAACGGTTTACGGCGGGATGATATAACAAAAGATGACCGACCATAAGTGTCAAACCTTTTTCTTCAGCAAGCTCCATAAGTTTTTTTGCTTCATCGGCTACAGTGGATATTGGTTTTTCCACATAAACGTGCTTGCTTGCATTTAAAGCAGCACTTACTACTTTAAAATGTGTATGACTTGGAGTAACTACGGCAACTGCATCTATTTTTGTATTGTTTAATATTTCATTATAATTAGTTGTAAAATGGACATTTTCATATTCCATAGCAAGTTTTTTTAAATTTTCGGTATCCAAATCACATACCGTATCAAGTGCATTGAGGTTATAAAAGTTTCTTACAATATTCTTTCCCCAAAGACCGCATCCTATTACAGCTACATTATGCAATTTCATTTTTACTCCAGCTTTTATATTAATTATAATATATTTATCAAATTTTATAAATACATTATATTATAAATTTATTTTATTTATACGTTAATGAGATAAAGATTTTATTAAGATATAGGTAGTTTTATACCAAAAGTTGAGCCCTGATTAATTTTTGATTTGACATAGACCTGACCTCCGTATTGTTTTTCAACGGATGTTTTAACAAGATAAAGACCCAAGCCGGTTCCTTTAACGGTATGTACGGAGTTTTCTACCCTGTAAAATCTGTCAAACAGTTTTGGAATATGTTCTTCAGCAATTCCGGGTCCTTCATCCCGGACAGATATATCTAAATAGTTTCCGCTTTTTTTCATACAAACATTAATTTTTCCATTTTCGGGAGAATATTTAATGGCATTTGAAAGCAGATTATTTAAAACACGTTCGATATTTACTGTATTTATTGGCAAAATGGTTTCATTGGCATCTTTTGAAAAAATTATATTTACATTTTTTTCATTAGCCAAAATTTGCATAGATGTTATGGTTTCTTCTATAATTGGTACAATATCTGCTAATTCTTTTTCCAAAATTATATCAGGGGATTCAAGTCGTGAAACATCTAAAATATCATTCACCATTCTGTGAAGTCTTGTAACTTCCTTATTTGCAGTTTCAATAAATTCTATTTTTGTTTTTTCATCAATACTGTCAGCCATTGTGTACAAAGTGTCGATATAGGTTCTTAAAACTGTTACGGGGGTTCTTAATTCGTGAGAAACATTAGAAATGAATTGATTTTTCAAGTTATTAACTTCAGTTTCTCTTGTAACATCAAGCATTACAATGATATAGCCGACGTAATCGTCATTTTGCATAAACATTGGAGAAATAATACATTTTATAATTTTTTTATTGACAGTAATGGTAAATTCCGGAGGATTTTTCAAAATTTCATCTAGAGGTTTGTCTTTAAATTCTTCAATTTTATCTCTAAAACAATAAATACCGTTTGTATCGGCGTAGGATTGGATTTGAATATTTTTAATGACTTCTGAATTGACAGCAAGCATTTTATCAGCAGCCAGATTAGTCAAAACGATGGTATCATTTTCGTCACAGACTACGACTCCATTGACAATGCTCATTAATATTGCTTCAAGCTTATTTTTTTCAAGAAGTATGCTGCCAACATTTTGTTCTTCATAATTTTTTAGTTTTACGGATAAATCGTTGAAAATTTGGACAAGTTCTTTGGTTTGAATTTTATCTTCAATATTAATTTTTGTGCCGAAATGTCCGTCAGAAATATATTTTAAGCCAACATACAAAAGATGTAATTCTTTTGCGAGTATAATTTTTGAAAATGTGTAAGCTCCGATTATAAATAGCCATATTAATATAAATGAAGCAATTATAAAACAACATTGTTTCAAAATTTCAAGATTTATATTTTTATTAGTAAAATATAGTTTCAAAGAGCCTGCTGTTTTTGTTATTTTTTTATCATTTAAAAAGATTGGAGAGCTTACTTTAATGCCGTCAAAATTTTTATAGTCGAATGAGCTTTGCTTTTCAGTGTAAAAAGCTTGCCCATTAACATCGGAAAATTCAATACATAAGATATTTTTATCATTTAATAAAGCTGATTTAGCAATTGAAAACATAAAATGATTTTTTTCATCTTTAGTTTCGGAAGCTACTGATGAAGCGATGTATGACAGTGTTTGAGCTGTTAATTTAGCGTGATTTATAAATTTTTGTTTAGAATATTTTGTAAAAATCAGTAAGGTAATAATTATACATATAAAAATTAAGATAGTAATAATAAAATTATATGTACTAAATATTGGAGAATAAGAGTAAGTTTTTATATTTTTGTTCATAACAATAATAATTATAACATTTAATAATACAGAAAGAATAAAAAAGACAAATAGTACAAAAGACTAATAGTGGCAATACGTGTGATATGAGTAATAAAGGTAAAAGATCAAAAGAAAATATAATAAAAAAGAGAGATGTTAAAAAATATTTAGCTGATATTCAATATTTAATTATTTTTCTTGACGTGGAATATTTAGCGGTTTATGATTTTTAAATGGGGAATAGTGTCAAAAGTACCCTTAATAAAGAGAAATTTTGACGTCGATAAAACCCGAAAAAAGAAGTAAAATTTTGTACAAAAGAAACATAGTTATAAAAATCGAATAAAGAAAGTATGCTACATGCAGCGAGGTGAATAAATGCCAAAGAAAACATATTGTGAAAGAGTAACGCCGATGGGGATACCCAAAACCCGGTTAGATGACATGCCTGATTTAATAGAAATACAGAAGAAGTCGTTTGAATGGTTTTTAAAGGAAGGATTGAAGGAAGAATTTCTTTCATATTCTCCGATTAAGGACTATACAGGGAGATTAGAGTTACATTTTTTACCGAATTACACATTTGACAATCCGAAGTATACACTGGAAGAAGCGAGAATACATGATGCGACTTATGCGAAGCAATTGAGGGTGATGGTTCGTTTAGTAAATCGTGATAGTGGTGAAATCAAAGAGCAAGAAGTATACATAGGTGATATACCTACTATGACAGACAAAGGAACGTTCATAGTAAACGGAGCGGAGCGAGTAATAGTATCGCAAATAGTAAGATCGCCCGGAGTATATTTCAAAAGAGAAGTATCGCCGACTGGTAAACGTTTGTTTAATGCAACGTTGATTCCGAACAGAGGAGCATGGTTGAAGATAGAAACTGATGCAAATGATATAATTCACGTAAAAATTGATAAAAACAGAAAAATATTAGCGACGACATTATTAAAAGCATTAGGTATTACTGCTTCAGAGATGGAGACGCATTTTACGCATTTTGAGTTTTTAAAAAAGACGTTGGAAAAAGACACATCAGAAACGACAGAAGATGCACTGATAGAAGTATACAAAAAATTACGGCCCGGGGATCCTGCTTCAGCGGCAGGCGGACGGCAAATTATCGAAGCCAGATTTTTTGATGAAAAGAAATACGACATAGGAAGAGTTGGCAGATACAAACTTAATAAGAAATTAAATTTAAACATTCCTGCGACGCAAAGGACGTTGACGACACAGGATTTAATAGCTTCAATCGAATACTTAATTAATCTTGCGTATGATGAAGGAAGTTGTGATGATATAGATCATTTGGGAAACAGAAGAATACGTTCGGTTGGCGAATTACTTCAAAATCAATTCAGGGTCGGACTAAGCCGAATTGAAAGAATAGTAAAAGAGAGAATGACGTTACAAAATTCAGACACATTGACGCCGTTAAATTTATTAAACACGAAGCCGTTAATTGCGTCACTAAAAGAATTTTTCGGATCATCTCAATTATCCCAATTTATGGATCAAACAAATCCATTGGCGGAATTAACGCATAAAAGACGTATTTCGGCATTAGGTCCCGGCGGATTGGTAAGAGAGCGTGCAGGGTTTGCTGTTCGTGACATACACCCGTCGCATTACGGAAGATTATGTCCTATAGAAACACCGGAAGGACCGAACGCAGGATTAATAAGTTCGCTTGCAACGCATGCCAGAGTAAACGATTATGGATTTATAGAGACACCATACTTTGCGGTAAAAGACGGAAAGGTTACGGATGAAGTACATTACATGTCAGCAGACGAAGAAGAGAATTTCAGAGTTGCACCAGGCGACATAGCGTTAAACAAAGACAGAACGATAAAAGCAAAGCAGGTACCGGTACGATACAAATCGGAATTTACGGTAGATGACTCAAGTAAAGTAGACTACGTGGGAGTTTCTCCGATACAAATTATTTCAGTAGCGACATCGGTAATTCCGTTTATAGAACACGATGATGCTAACAGAGCGTTAATGGGTTCAAATATGCAGAGACAAGCTGTACCGTTGTTAATCACAGACAGACCTGTAGTAGGAACAGGTCTTGAAAAGAGAGCGGCAAAAGACTCAGGCATGGTAGTAGTAACGGAAGTTGACGGAGTAGTTGACAGAGTTGTGGGCGAAGAAATCTGTGTAAGAGACAAAGCGGGAAAAAATCACAGATACCAATTAATGAAATACGTAAGGAGCAACCAAGACACCTGTATAAACCAAAAGCCGATAGTAAAAGTAGGGCAAGAAGTCAAAGCAGGAGATGTATTGGCAGATGGAGCATCTACGCATTTTGGGGAGTTATCGCTTGGCAAAAACATACTTGCGGCATATATGCCTTGGGAAGGCTATAACTTTGAAGATGCCATATTGATTTCTGAAAGATTAGTTCAAGATGATGTATTCACATCTGTTCACATAGAAAAGCTTGAAATAGATGCACGACAAACGAAACTCGGACCGGAAGAAATAACAAGAGAAGTGCCGAATGTTTCGGAAGAATCACTAAGACATTTGGATGAAAGGGGAATAGTCAGAATAGGAGCGAGGGTATATGCTGATGATATTTTGGTAGGGAAAGTCACGCCAAAAGGTGAAT
>CANQLA010000134.1 GCA_947624605.1 Candidatus Gastranaerophilales bacterium
GAATTAATAAAACTTGAACAAAATTATCGTTCAACGGGAACAATTTTAAAAGCCGCAAATGCAATTATAAGAAACAACATAGAAAGGACAGAGAAAAATTTATATTCAAATCTTGGACAAGGAGAGCCGATAGAAGTATATGAAGCCGGAGATGAAGATGAAGAAGCAGATTATATTATGAGGAATATTCATAAATTAAAGCATAAATACAAACTTTCAGAATGTTGTGTGCTGTACAGAACGAATTCCCAATCCAGAAAACTTGAAGAAGCGTGCATATCAAATTCGGTACCATATAAGATAGTGGGAGGTTTAAAGTTTTATGACCGAAAAGAAATAAAAGACATAGTTGCATACTTAAAGCTGATTTCTAATCCTGCAGATTCTCAAAGTCTTGCAAGAATAATAAATGTACCCAAACGTTCAATAGGAGAAACAACAGTTGCAAAACTGAGAGAAATTTCTGTAAAACAAGATATTCCAATAACAGAGGTTATAGCGGAAATTGATAAATACGATGAATTTTCAAGCGGAACAAAAAAGAAGCTAAAGAGTTTTAATGAACTTATTATAGAGTTAAAAGAAGACATGAATTCACTAAAATTAACTGATTTTATAACAAACTTAATAGAAAAAACGAAATATATAAACGGAATAAAAGAAACAGACGATGAAATTACAGCAGAAGGAAGGATAGATAACCTGCAAGAGTTTATAAACGCAGCAGGAGAATTTGTACCAACGGAAGAAAACAAAGAAAGTATATTAAGTGAATTTTTAAGTCAAATCGCACTGGTATCAGACATAGATAGCTATGAAGAAAAAGAAAATGCACTAACATTAATGACGCTGCACAGTGCAAAAGGATTAGAATTTGATGTAGTTTTTCTCGCCGGATTAGATGAAGGAATTTTCCCGCATAGCAGGTCATTAAGCAATAACGTCAGTTATCAAACAGATGAGGAAATGGAAGAAGAACGCAGATTGATGTATGTAGGAGTTACAAGAGCAAGAAAGCGTTTATTTTTGACACATGCAGAACGGAGAAAAATGTGGGGAAAAGAGCAGTTTTATAACCCAAGCAGGTTTATTGCGGAAATTCCCGATAATCTGAAATCAAGAATTGAAGAAAGGAAAAATGAATATTATAGGTTTAACAAAGATAGTTCGTTTAATATATCCTCACAAAAAATAAAATCAGAAAGTTCAAATATAAGTTTTACCAACGGTAAACTAGCCTCACAAACTACATTTGGAAAAGGATTTGTTGCACCTCAAAAAAGAGCGGTTATTATACCAAAAACACAAAACTCGAAAGCTCAGTATATCAATAAAGAAGATAATATTAAAAATTTTCTTAAAAACAATCCGGTAAAAAAGCGTATTGAAGAAGCAAAAAAGAAAATCGGACTTCAGCAGAAAATCTCAGCAGATTCTAAATTAAAAGCAGATGAATTCAAAACCGGAGATAGAGTTTTTCATTCTCAATTTGGAATAGGATATGTGACAGAAGTAAAAAAAGTTGCAGGCACAACATTGTACATAGTAGATTTTGGAAAAATGGGACAAAAATCTTTTGATGCATATTTTGCAAATTTAAAAAAATTTTAATTAACACTCACACAAACAATTTATCAAGCATTTTCAGCGACATATTCGTTTAGCTAATTCATACATTATTATTGAACTTGCAGCTGCAACATTCAGTGATTCTACTTCCATTGTTTGAATTTTTACATTATCATGTGGTATTTCCAGAATAGTTTTTGATATTCCTTGTGCTTCATTTCCAAATGTTAATATGAATTTATTTTTTAATTAGATATTTTCAGGTAAATATGCTTTCTCAGAATGTAAGTCTGTCATTATAAATTGGAAATTTGTAATTTTTTTTATGTCTGTTGTGTCTTCTATAATTACAAAAGGAATTTTAAAAAAATTACCCGCTGCTGAACGAATTACTTTTGGATTATATGGGTCAACACAATTATTTACAAATATAATACCTTCAAAACCAAAGGCTGCTGCACTTCGGATTATTGTTCCCAAATTGCCCGGATCTGATATTTTATCTATTAGCAAAAGTTTATTTTTCTGTTGAAATTCCGACAGACTTAGCTTTTTTTGAAATGCTACCGTTAAAATTTTTGGAGCTGTATCAGATGTTGATAGTTTCTTCATCACTGAGTCTGTTACTATAATAAGTTTTTCTTGCGGCAGTTTATTAATTTTTTCAAAATTTTCTACCGCAAAAATATTTTTTATGGCTATATTTGACTCCATTATATCAATTAACGGTTTTTCTCCCTCTACAATAAAAAGATTAGTTTTATTTCTATACTTATTATTTGTAAGTTTGGAATATTCAACAATTATTGAATTACTGACAGAGGTTATTTTCTTTAGCATAATTTTGCCATTCATCTAAAAATTTATTTTCAAATTTATTTAACAATGTTCTATCAATTAACCGCTCTTCAAAAGGATAGTGAGAAAGCGATTCGATTACAAAATTCGGTGTCAGTGATTTGATATAAACTGCATTTTCAAGTCTTACTCCGCCTTTGCCCTGTTTATATAATCCCGGTTCAATCGAAAATACATAATTTCTTTTAAATTTTTTTGCATATGTATCAAAAGGTGCACATATAGGAGGATGCTCGTGTACACAAATGCCTATTCCATGTCCTGTCGAATGATTGAATAAATATCCGTTTTTCTTTTCCGATAAAAGTTTTTTTCGTGCTGTTATATCTATTTCCTGCCAAGTTGTATTTTTATTATATTTTTTTGCATATGCAGCAATAAAGGCTTTTAATACTTTTGTATATATGTTTTTTGCTTCATTATCAGGATTGCCTTTTACAAACGTTCTTGTTATATCTGTTGCAATACCTCCTTCAAAGTATCCTCCACAATCAATCATTACAAGCTCCCCTTCTTTTATTACTTTTGTTTTTGACGCCGCACTATAATGAATTACGGAAGTATTTGCTCCTGATGCAATAATCGGTTTGAAACTTTGCGCTGCTGCTCCTTCTTGTGTGAAAAACTCTGTAATTGCACAATATAAATCATATTCAGTCAGTTTTTTATTTGAATTTATTAGCTCATCCATTTTTTTCATGACTTTGTCTGTTTTTGCAAATGCTGATTTTAAATGATTTATTTCCGTATCGTATTTTTTAGCCTTTATGTCAAATATATTTGTGTTTTTAATTTTATTTGACAAATCAATTTGCATAAAATCTGATTGTGAAATTGTAGATTTTTCAATTAATATGATTTGATTTTTTATTTTTGCAATGTCGGATTTATAACTTGATAGTTTTTTTACTGTCAATTGTTTATATGAATATGGAATTTTTGAATCAGTATATAAAGTTATAGAGTTTTTTGTTAGAACTGCTTTGGCTCGTGGTGCCGATGAGTATGGAAAATCATAGTTTCTGAGATTTGTTAAATACGCAAAATTTACCGGCGCTGTTACGGTTAAAACTTCGTTATCCTTTAATTTTGAAGCAAATTTGTGAAATTTTTCTTCTGCGGAAAGCTTTGTTATTTCTTTACTTACAAGTGTTAAGTTAACATTGGTATATGTATTTTGATTTATATCATCTATGGGATCTTTATTAATGTATTTTATTGAAATGTTTTTTGCTGCAGCTTTTTCACATAGTGTTTCACAAAATTTTGCACTGACTTTATTTGCAGTAACTATGAGTGTTGAATTTTCTTTTAGTATACTAATCATTTCTGAAATTGGAGATGCACCTTGCTGCATTTTTAATACGGTAACTATATCATGATTGACTTCAAAATCTGCCTGTTCATGATATCTTCCATCGGCAATTTGATATACTTTATCTTTTGTAACAATGCAATCCCCTGTTGAACCTTTAAACTCGGTCACTTTATACCTGGAGTTTAAAGGCAGTATATTATATTCAGATAAAAATTCATCAGCAGAATTGATTAAAATTGCATCAGCACTTTGAGAATTTATAAAATTTCTCAATTCAATAATACGATTTAACATAATCTCTAATTAATCTTCCTTATTAGTAACTAAAATTAAATGCCATCCGAATTGAGTTTTAACAGGGTCAGTAATTTTGTTTACTTCAGCATTAAAAGCTGCTTCTTCAAATTCCTGAACCATCATGCCTCTTCCGAAAAAACCTAAAACACCACCATCTCCTCCTGACGGGCACATGGAATATTTTCCTGCCGCATGAGGAAAATCTATTGTTCCGGATTCTATTTCTGACTTTATTTTTTTTGCTTCTTCTTCGGATTTTACTAAAATGTGGCTTGCTTCTACTCTTTTTGTCATATTTTACTCCTGTTTTTTTTTAGTATAACATACAAAAAATGTTTAAGGTAAAATAAAATTATGAGTAAGAAATTTTATATTGAAACAATGGGTTGTCAGATGAATAAGTCCGACACCGAACGTCTTGAAGGTATGTTATTTGATTTGGGTTATGAAAAATCTGAAGATCCAAAATATGCAGATTTTTTACTTGTTTCCACCTGTGCAATAAGGCAGACTTCTGTTGATAAAGCATACAGCCAGCTTGGAGTATGGGGTAAAAGGAAAAAAAATAATCCGGAATTAAAAATAGGAATATGCGGTTGTGCTGCTGAACTTGACAAAGATTCATTATTTAAAAAAATGCCCTATATCGATTTAATTTTTGGTACTCACAATATATTTAAATTCCCGGAATTTATAAAAAGAGTTGAAAACGGTGAAAAAGTTTGTGAAATAACATCTGTTCCTTATCCTGAACCCGAACAGTTAAAGCTAAACAGACAAAATACCGTAGGTGCTTGGATTCCTATAATTGAGGGTTGTAATAATTTTTGTACATATTGCGTTGTTCCCTATACCAGGGGACGGGAAAGAAGCAGACTTCCTCAATTAATATTGAATGAAGCTGAAAGTGCAATTGCAAGCGGAAAAAAAGAAATAACTCTGCTTGGTCAAAATGTTGACAGTTACGGAAAAGATTTTCAAAACAAAAATATTACTCTTGCAAATCTTCTTAGGGAATTAAATAAAATAGACGGAAAATTTAGAATTCGTTTTGTCACATCATATCCTACCGATATTACTGATGATTTGATAGATGCAGTTGCTCAATGCGACAAAGTTTGTGAGTATTTTCATATTCCAATGCAATCAGGTAATTCAAGAATTTTAAAAGAAATGAACAGAAGATATGACCGTGAACAGTATTTTAAAATATTTAACCGAATAAGAAACAGTTTTGAAGAAGTTGAAATAACAAGCGATTTTATTGCAGGTTTTCCGGGAGAAACGGAAGAAGAATTTCAAGATACACTTTCTGCAATTGAAGAATTAAAAATTGATTATTCAAATACGGCAATATACTCTCCGAGACCTTTTACAAAAGCGGGAAGAATGACGGAATTATTTATTGCTGATGAAATTAAAGAAGAAAGATTTAAAAGATTGCACGAAATAAATTGCAAAATGACTCTTGAATCAAATAAAAAACTCGAAGGAAAGGTTTATGAAGTTCTTTGTGAATCTCAAAAAATTAAAAAAGGTAAATTAATGATGAATGCAAGAACCAGAACCGGAAAGCTAATTCATTTTCCTTCCGAAAGAAACTTGACTGGAGAATTTGTAAATGTAAAAATCACAAAAGCACAAACTTGGTGTCTATATGCAGAATTAATTTGTTAAAAATATATCTTAAAACTTTAATTAACCTTATAAAAAAACGGAGCCATAAAGCTCCGTTAAGGTTTTATTATTTTCTTTTAATTAATATTTTCTCACCGTCAGAATCTATAATAGCTGTATCACCTTTATTGATTTGAGCTGATAAAATCAGTTTAGCCAAAGGATTTTCAATAAGCTGCATAATTGTTCTTTTAAGAGGTCTTGCACCATATTGAGGATTGAAACCGTATCTGGCAATGAGTTCTTTGGCATCATCCGTAATTTCCATTGCAATATCTTGTTCTTTAAGCAATTTTTCAAGATATTTAATTTGA
>CANQLA010000135.1 GCA_947624605.1 Candidatus Gastranaerophilales bacterium
TTACTCTTACTTTTATCTTTCAAATACTTTTCAACATCTAATGGCATAATTTTTCACCTTGTATTTCTCATTAAACCGACAATTTGCCCGATTATTTCAAACTGTTCCAAATCAGAGCTTTTGTATTGGAACTATACAAAAAATCAAACTGGTTGTACAGCTATATAAAATGCATAGTAAAAATTTGTTGAGGAATTATGGCAAGAAGAAAACGAGATTTATCACCATTAAATGTACAGATACCAAGATTTCTCAAGAAAAGGATTTTAAAAGACTTAGCTAACTGCACCCCAAAATCACAAAGGTGGTAAAAATGATTAAATTTATCAATAAAATCTTAAACCATAATGAAAATAAAAGGTTTAGCAATGAATTTCAAAAAAGGGAAACGCAAATTATGGCAAAAAACTGCAAAAAAGTTATAAGTACATTCCAATATTAAATTTCGGAATTTATAACTAATTATAAAAATAAGAGGTATTATGTTTTAACACCTCTTATTCTATTGTATTTAAAAAAGCAAAAAATATTTTTAATATTTATAAATTTGATTTGCTTCATTTGATGCGGAATCTCTATCATCATTGTTATTAATAGAAGAATAAACATCTTGAGTTATGGGGAAAAATTTTGAAACTTGAGGCTTAACAATATTCATCTCACATTGTGCAACATAATCTTTACCGTTAACTTTTTTAGCAGCAGAACCGTCAGAATTATATTTTGCTTCACTACAATAAGAAACAGGAATTGATACGGCAGATCCGGAATCATTTGTAAAATTAAATTTTTCAGACGGATCACTATACCCGTTGCAATAATCAGGATAATTTTCCGATTTTCCATAAACATCACAATAAGCCTCTTTAAAAGTAAGAGGTTTCTTTTTTGACGAAAGAATTATCGCAGCAGGATGTCTTGCCGAATCAACGGCAGCTTGAGCATGTGAAGCATCAACAGGAAGAATATTCCTTATTTTTATAACAGCTCTGAAAAAATCATTATTAACAGCAGCCTCTCCTAACGGTAAAATTTCTCCGTTATCAAAGACAGCAAAAGAAATAACATCTTTTGCAACTTCGTTTGGAGGACTATAACCGTTTAAATCCACGGATATAATACGATACGGCTTACTGCTTCCTCCTGCAACTCTTTTTGAAACATATATTAAATACTTATTCATTAATATAAAGTTTTCTTCTTTACCGGCACCGATTCCACCGTATATATCACTCAATGTGGCTGAATTTAACTCACCTTCGGAACACTTCAGAGAACTTGCCGTACCCAAATATTTTCCCAAACCTCTGCAAAAACCTTGACCTGTACGATAATCAAGTATATAAGGATCAGCAGATGCTCCGGCTTCGGAACTTTTACCGGATGCCACACAAGCTTCATAACCGCTTTGATCATTGTTCTCTAATGCTTTTTCGCAAGAAAAAGAATTTAAGCTGCCTCCATACGTTGACGCAGCCATATGACCAACCGTAATTTTTAAATCACGCAATAGATGATAACAAGAAAACGCAAAATTGGATTTTTGTGATTTAATAGTTTGGAGAGAAAGTACAACAAGAACTCCCACAATAATCATTACAACTAAAATTTCTCTTAATGTGTAACCGTTTTTTTTCATTATAACCTCTTTACAAATTCAAGACAATCATCATAAGTTGACAAATTTATTATATCATTTTTTAACCCTAAAGTTAAGTCTGTTATATTTAAAATCGACTTATTTTCTTTCACTGTTATTACTAATATACCCTTTTTAATTGCATTTATAACAATTGATGTTCCTAATGCATTAAACGGCATTATTAAAGCATTTACATCATTAATAGTTACGTATTGTTCAAAAAAACCTTTTTTAAATTTCGGAGCATTTGTTAATCCAAGTAATAAACAAGGCAAAAAAGTCGGAGTAATATATTCTGCTGCAGCTTTGGGATGTACCAATTCCGGTTTGACTAAATAATCTTCAAACGCAGGGGCATGTACTACCGGTACATTTAATTCCCTTGTTAAATAATGAGAAATAACCGCTTCCACCCCCCCGACAATATCTATATCATTTCCGTTAGAATAATCGTCTTGTTCCGGCTCATCAAATTTACAAACTGCCGCAATAACTTCAGCACCTTTGTCTAATAATTTTTCCCCTGCTCTTTTAAGTGTTTCCGGGTTATATACACTACCTGAAGATATTCCGTTTTCTGTTTTATAAAAGTTTACATTTGCTTCCTCGTCCGATATTTCATACCCTATAATATTAATTCCATACACCGTTTTGACTGCATTAATTGTATTAATATGTATATTCAAAACATTTTTTGAAATACCTCTGTCAAAAATTATTCCTATTCTATTATTTTGTGACGGAATTAAAGATAGGTTCCCTTTAAAAAATTCACACAAAGTATATCCTTCAGTGTATAACATATTATCGGTAATCGCAGAAAAACAGGCTGCATTAACAACATTAGGATTAACTATAAGAGGAATTTCTTTTGCAAATTTTCTGACGCAATAACCGGCATCTCCGGCATATCCGCCTATTGAAGCACCAATTCCGGTAGGAATTATAAAAGCTGTATATTTTTTTTTATTCATATTAAAAAGCCAGTGTATCATTTATTTTCATAATTGTACAATTTTGCCCCTGGTTTATTATTTTTGCTTCAAAATCATAAGGGTTAACGGATATATTTTCAAAAGTATTGTAATGCATTGGAATAACCTCTTTGGCATTCAGCATTTTGGCGGCAATTACCGCCTCATCAATACCCATCGTAAAATATCCTCCTATAGGAAGCATCGCATAATATGGCTTATATAAACATCCGATTAGCTCAAATTCTTTTGTCAATCCGCTATCACCTGCGTGAAAAATTTTTATTCCTTCAACATCAATAAGTACAGAAGCTGCTATCCCTCCATATTCACCATTAGGTAAACTGTTTGTATGATATGCCGGTAAAAATCTGACTGAGCCAAATTCCGTTGCTATTTCTCCGCTCATACCCACACCTGTTGCGTTTATTCCCATTTTTTGGCAATAAACACCCGTTTCAAATATTGCAATAACCCTACAATTTGTTGTTTGTGCTATTTGTATGGTATCTCCGAAATGATCACCATGTCCATGTGTTACAATAATATGTGTAATAATTTCTTTTTCTATATCAAACATTACATTTTTATTATGCATAAACCAAGGATCCGTCAAAATCCCAAAATCATTGTATTTGATATAAAATGCACTGTGTCCCAAATATTTAATTCCGTTTATCATTTCTCCTCCGCTTTTCATAATAATATAAAAATTATTTTCTATATAAATTGTCCTGATTTTTAGTTTTTTGCAATTAGTAAAAAAATCCTTTGTTTGTTTGTTGACGAGTATTAATTTTATTATTAAATTACAAATATCAACAATTTTGTTATAAAAATACAGAAAAGTTTATAAAGTTATTAAAACGAAAGGATATATTATGGCTCAAGGTTTTGCTCAAAATTTTAAAATCAGAACATCAGTACTTGTTTTTTTGAAAAATGCAGTTGCACCGTTAGTTTTATATTTTGATAATCCTAAACAAGAATATGCGGAACTTCTTGAACTTTGTAGAAATCAAAATACAATGACAAAATTAATAGAGAAAGAAACAATCGGTCCTATAAAAAAAGCAGCTTTTTTATCAAATCAAATATGTGCGGTAGCACTCCAAGAAGAACAAATTATGTCATAAAATTGTGCATTTTATTTTGCATTTCACGATATGTAGCTTCATAACCATACCTTCCCATTTGTGCATAAATATAGTTAAGCAGAGTATCCGAATCAGCCTTTGCAAAAGGATCAACATTGTATAAATATGCTTGTATAATCATTGCTCCCATATAAAACCCCAAAAATTGACCTATATAAAATGGTGTAATCTCAGGAATGCTGATAGTTACATTCGGTCGTTGATAATCTATTAATGTCATTTTAACAGCATTTATCTTTGCCTCCATAAGCTTTGAAAGAGATTTGCCGCCCAAATATCCCGCAGCCGTATAATCAAAAATTTCCGGTATTACATTATCAACATCAAATTTTTTAACCATAAATATGTTAATAATTTTATTATTATTACTTTGATTAAGCATATGGAACAAACTGTTATAGTCCGAACATTTTTCCGTATAATTCGGAAATTTTTCTCTATCAAGCGGGTTACCATCTTTATCATATGTTTTACAATGAGTATTTGATTCCACTTTACAGCACCATTCTGTAAGTGCATTCAGTCTTGAGAAAAACGGTACAAATACCGGATGGTTTTTATTCTTGTGTACATAAAACAAATAATGAATAAGAGCAAGCTGAGCTGCTTTATTGGTATACAAATCATTATTTTGCATATTACAAAAAGCATCTTCAACTCCTGATAAAAATTCTACAATATCAATTTGTAAAAGAGAAAGAGGAACAATTCCGCAAGGCGAAAAAACAGAAAAACAACCCGATAAATTTTCATAAAAGTCAAAAGATTTGTATCCTTCTTGACTGGCAAGCTGATTTAAAACACTTAATTTTGACCCGGTACAAATTACCATGTGCATTCTGTAATTTTCTCCGAGTTCCCATTCCAATCTCTTTTTTGTAAGCATAAAAATTGACATAATATCAGGAGTGGGTTCTTCCGGACATATTATTACGAATAAACTTTTCTTTAAATCCTGATTAGCCGTTAAACCGTTAAATTCGTACGGATCTATGCTGCTCAAAAAATCATATTTAGGACATTTATTCTCTTTTTCCGATATGGAATTGCTATGAAAAGGCAACAAAGAATCCGTTACAGCTTTTAATCCATACAAAGAATTCGGTGAACCGACCATAATAATATTATTAAATTTTCCTTTTACCATATCAGAATATTGTGAAATATTATTAAGTAATTCTTTGTCTTTGCAAAAATTTATCCAACTGTATTTAGAATTTGAGTTTTGTTGTTTTTTTATAAACTCAATAATATCATTTATTCTTTGTGCAAAATTGTTAAATTCCAAATCAACGTCAATGCCGTTTTCAGAGCCTATAGTTTCCTGACGTATATTGTTAAAATCAAGCTCAACCATATTTATTTTGTTTCTGTTATTAAAAGTAAGTAATAATTTATATTATTTTAACAAATTAATAAATATTTTAAAGACCTTATAACAATATTTGTCTTAACTTTTTTACAAATATTTATCTAATTTATATTTTATGTTAATATCTGAATATGAAAGAATTGGAATATATAGAAATTATCAAACAAACATTAACCAACAGCAGTTTCATAGGAAATGATTGTGCAGATTTAAAGGATATAGGATTATTTATAACGCAGGATTCATTGGCAGAAGGTGTACATTTTAGTCTTGACACGACGACTCCTTTTCAGCTTGGTCAGAAGGCTATAGCAGTAAACATAAGTGATCTGGCCACAACATTATGTAATCCTGAATATATTTCAATAGGATTATCTTTTCCTACAACAATTTCCGAAGATTTTATAAGAGATTTTTACAAGGGAGTTGAATCAGCTTGTCAAAAATACCGTGTTACGGTCACAGGAGGAGATATAACTTCTTCGGATAAAGTATATATTTCTGTTACTGCAATAGGTCGAAGACGACACAGTATTGATACCGGAAGGAATTATGCAAGAGAAGGAGAATTCATACTTTCTACCGGATATTACGGAACAAGTGCAGCAGGCTTGTTTGCTTTAAAAAATAATATTAAAGTATCAGACGAAATACTTTCAGCTCATTTAACGCCTGAGGCAAGAATTCAAGAGGCACATAAAATCGGTGATCACGTTGAAGAAAATATCGCCGTTACGGATACTTCTGATGGTTTAGCCGACGCTCTTTATAAGATTGCCAAAGCGTCCGATGTTTCAATAAATGTTAATTTCCAAGATATTCCAGTTTTACCGTAAGTCAAAGAT
>CANQLA010000136.1 GCA_947624605.1 Candidatus Gastranaerophilales bacterium
GTTATCCTGCCAAGGGTAAATGCCGAGTAGCTGTGTTTGAAGCGGATAAGTGCTGAAAGCATATAAGTACGAAGCCCACCGTAAGATGAGTTCTCTCTTTGAGTAATCAAGTAAGTCCCCATGCAGATCACGTGGTTGATAGGCGGAAGGTATAAGTATGGCAACATATTAAGCTGAACCGTACTAATCGGACGAGGGCTTTTCCTATCATCATATTGATGATTACAATTGTTTTTCTGTGCAGCTTTCAGCGTGTGATTTAATCACAACGGTTGTCGTATCCAGGCTGAAACCGTTTACGCTAATCTTCCGGTGACAAAGCGTCAGGACACCACTCGTTCCCATCCCGAACACGATCGTAAAGACTGATAGCGGTGACTATACTCGGAGGATGACCTCCCGGAAAAATAACTAGTTGCCGGAACCTGTTTTAAGAGGATAAATTCAAAAGAATTTATCCTCTATTTTTTCTTATTTCATATTTAATCTTGCTGAAATTATGTTATTATTAAATAAATGATAAATTAGGAAATACAGGTGGATTATTATGAAAAGATATTTTGCATTTGACATGGGAAAGGCAAGTATAGGATTTTGTGTAAGAGAAGATAATAATATTATTACGGCCGGCTCTGTTATTATTGAAAAAGAGCATGCGGATATTTCCGATAACAGAAAGCGAAAACGGGCAAAAAGAACATTAGATGCTCATAAAGCAAGAGAAAAATGGTTTAATGATTTATGGCAAAGTTTGGGGCTTAATATTATATCAAAAGACGATGAAAAATTTAAAAGAGAATTTTCTGCAAAAGGGGATGCAACAATTTACAACTCCTGTTTGTTAAGAATTGCGTTACTTCAAGACATACAGCTTGAGGAGTGGCAAATATATAAAGCTTTGCATAGTGCAATTCAAAGACGCGGATATGATTCAAATGTTCCGTGGAAAAGTGTTGAAACAAATGATGATAAAAATCAACAAAAACAAGCTGAACAGTACACCAAATATAATGATAAAGAGTTAATCATTGATGAAAAATACAAATATCCTTGTTATTATGATGCTGTTTGTTTAGGACTTTGGGAGGAAGATAATCCTACCGTATTTAAGAGAACGTTGGGTAAAAATCCTATAAAAGTTCGTTCGGAAAGAGTTGCCACAAGGGAGCTTGTTGTCAAAGAATTAAAAGCTTTGTGGATTGCTGCACAAAAACAACTTCCGAAATTGAGAGAAATTTCGACAGAAACCTTTTTATACGGTAATTATCAAGAAGCATACGGTTCTTTTGTAAATCCCAAGTGGCGAAAATATATGGGAAAAAAAGAAGATTGGCAGGGTGTTTTAGGTCAGAAAATTCCAAGATTTAATAATCGTATTATATCTAAATGTAAATTGCTTCCGAAAAGAAATGTTTGTTCTGCTGATTTTCTTGAAAATATTATATTTACACTTTTAATGCAACTAAAAAACTTTAGATATATTGATGAAAATAATAATCCTGCAAGGCTTGCTCCTTATGAAATTAAGGAAATTTATGATAATAAAATTACTGATTGGATAAAAAATCAGAAAGATTTAAAACTCAATAACAAAAAACACGATTTTACCATTACAAAATCCGATATTGAAAAAATTATCGGAAAAGGATTTGTTCCAAAAGACTTTGAAAAATTCAAGGTAAATACATCGGGTCGTTCTTCATTTTGCCGCAGAGCAATGAAGATAATGACGGATATTATCTTGAGTGGTGATGAACCTGTTAATATTGATGCATCTAAATATGCAGATGTTGATGTTAAAACAGAGGCAAATCCCATTACAAAGGAAGAAATACAAGAAATGCTTTCTAAAATTGGAAACTGGAATGAATTACATATTCCGGATAACAGATACGAAATGGAAGAAATTGCAAAAAACGGCAATATAGAAAGTGATTTAATGATAGGTACCGTTACAAATCCTGTTGTAAGAAACAGACTGCAAATATTTAAAAATTTATTTATTGAAAATATAAATAAATACGGTATGCCAGATAAAGTCATTTTTGAATTTGTAAGAGATGGAGCAGATTCATCATTATATGGACAAGAGAAAGCAAAAGCAAATAAACAATACATGGATAATCAAGAAAAAGAAAATGACAAAATAAAAAAAGTATTAGGTGATGATTATTCTCCAAGGAACTTTTTAATGTATAAACTTGCAGAAATGCAGGATTGGAAATGTATTTATTCAGGCAGTCCGATTACACCATCAGATTTTAATGCCTGCGATATAGACCATATTTATCCGAGAACTGATGCCGGAAATGACGCATTGTTTAATAAGGTCGTATGTTTTTATACGGCAAACCGTGACAAAAATGGTAAAACTCCTTATGAATGGTTAAGCCATGATAAACAACGCTGGGGAGAATATGTAACAAGAGTGCAAAATTTATCAAAAAAATTAGGAAAGAAAAAAACAGCTTTGTTAACAATGCCGCCTGAACAATGTGAAAAAATTATGGATTCATATAACGGACTTGCAGAAACAGCACAGGTTGTAAGGATTGCACAAAAAATAGCAGCTTATATTATGGGTATAGGATTGCAGACAAAAGAAGAAGCACGCAGAATTTTTACAAATAACGGGGCGAGTACACACAAAATCAGAAAGCAATTTGATTTAAATAAATTACTCGGTGATGACGAAAAGAAAAATCGTGAAAATCCTAAACATCACGCATTAGATGCTATTTGTATAAGTTATTCTCAAGATTTGCAATATAATACACAAAGACATAAATATATTATTGACGGCTTTGATGTTCCTCAAATAAAACAAATTATAAATGATATTGTTCCGTTTCCATATACTCACAAGAAACCTCTAAAATCTGATGTTTTACCTTTAGAAACAATATATGGAAAACGTCGGTATAACGGTAATAATGAGGCAATTTTGACAACGAAAAAATCTCTTGTTGATGATTTAATACCAACAAAGAAAAAGGATAAATATAAAGATCAAAATGAATTTTTAAAAAAATTCAAATCACGAATAATGAAAATTACTGATGTTTTTATTAAAGAAGATTTATTAAATTTAATAAATATGAACAAAGATTACAATGAAAAAGAATGGAAATCTATGCTCTCAAATTATGTGCATCCAAAAAAGAAAACTTTGGTAAAAAAAGTTAGAGTCGAAGAAACAAGTGGAGAAATTAAATTTGATAATAACGGCATAGCAAGAATAGGTGAATATAGCGACTTTGGTACAAAAGGCGTAAAAGGTCAATTTAAACACTCAAAACAACATAAAGGGCAAATTTTGTACTTTGATACCAAAGGGGCAATTAAGGTTAAGCCTATTTATGCAAACAAAAAAACTCAAGATGTTAAAGACGAACTAATAAATATGGGCTGTAAGCTTTATCGCGGCGGAGAAATGTTCCGTTCAGGCATCCTTGTTCATTTTGATAAAAATTTTTCTGTTAAAGATGATGTTTTGCCCGCAGGAATATATAGGTTAAGAACGATACAAGCAGATGGCAGGGCTAAAATAGAAAATAATGTCGGTAATGAGTATCTTATAAATTTAGCGATTTTGGTAGATGCAGGTTTGAAAAAATATAAAGAAAGCAAATAACAAATCAATAATCATATATATAAAGTAGATATAATAAATAAAAATGTGGTAATAAATTTGTATCATCTTGATAGGTTTAATAAATGAGTTACCATATTTTGCATATAACTAATAACGGTTCGTATTTGTATTGCGAAAAAGGATTTTTGTTTTGCCGTCAAAAAGACGGCGAAGAAAATAAAATGCCTGTATCTGATATAAAAGCAATAATTGTAACGGTTCAAGGCATTTCTTTTTCAAATGCATGTCTTGCAAGACTTGCAGAAAACAATGTTGTAATCCTGCATTGTAATAACTCTTTTCAACCTGTTGGCTGGACAACTCCAATCGACAGAATTGTTCGAGAAAAAGCTTTTTATAACCAGATTGCCCAAAATGAGAAATTTACAAATAATTTGTGGAAAAAAATAGTAAAACAAAAAGCTCTTAATCAGGCAGAAAATCTTGATAATTTGGATTGTCATCACAATCTTTATCACCTTATTGAAAAACCGTTAATGAATGAAGCCAATATAGCTAAACAATATTGGCAGCAATATTTTTCACTGTTTGAAAAAGATATAAAACGTGAGCATCAAAATGCAGAAACCTTTGAAAATGCTTGTTTGAATTATGGATATGCCGTTATAAATACTCTCGTTTACAGAGCTGTTTTAGTACACGGACTTTTGCCGCAACTGGGAATACACCATAAAGGAAGATACAAAAGTATTCCTCTTGTTTACGATTTAATGGAACCCTATCGTCCGTTTGTTGACTACTATTTTTATAAATTTTCACAAGAATGTGAAAGTGATTACGACTGCGAAAATCACAAAGAATGGTTTAAGTATCTTGCAAATTGCCTAAAAAATTATCGAATAAAAATAAATGATTTAAGTTATAAAATATTGGATTCGGTTGATAATTACGTTGAAACCATAGTAAACAGCTTTATAAAATATGATGAAACAAATATTTTTCTTCCTCAAATAAAAGAACAATACCTTTATATAAGTAAACATAAGAACAGAGAATATGAAGAGTAAATATAGAATGGGTTGGTTGATTGTTTGTTTTGATTTGCCTGTTGTGGATAAAGAAGATATGAAAATGGCAAATGATTTTAGAAAAGATTTATTAAAACTCGGATACAGCATGCTCCAAAATTCAATCTATGTTCGTCCTTGTGTAGCGTACGATAAAACAGAGGAATATGTTAAAACAATAAAATATATAGCCCCATGTACAGGACAAGTACATGTTTTTTATCTTACTGATAAACAATGGAGCAATTCTATTTGTATAGAAAAACCAAATTATAATAAATCAAAATACCGCAAAAAAGCAGGCGAAAACGCAGAAAAACAAATGACATTTTGGTAAAATTGAGTTATAATGTCAATGATGAAAGTATTTAATTTTGAAAGGGTTTGAGGAATGAGATTTATCCGTGTAAACAGAGGGCTAAACTATTCCTCACTCAATTCTGATTGGTCTTTTAACTTAAACAATATTACTTTTTTATATTATCATACAATATATATTTTGTATATCCTATTATAACATAGTTTTAGTTAAAAGAAAATCAAAACTCTCCATATTCCGCTACGTGAAAATAGCTTATTATAACATAGTTTTAGTTAAAAGAAAATCAAAACGCTGTTATAGATATTATATTACACATAATAATTATAACATAGTTTTAGTTAAAAGAAAATCAAAACACAGCACCGTATCTGCCTGCAAGAATTTCTATTATAACATAGTTTTAGTTAAAAGAAAATCAAAACTATTTTTTCGTTAGTATCGTATTGTGTTTTATTATAACATAGTTTTAGTTAAAAGAAAATCAAAACTACTTTATACTGCCAAGCCTGTGCTTGAGTTATTATAACATAGTTTTAGTTAAAAGAAAATCAAAACTAGATGTTTCCCCATATAGTGTTACCATTATTATAACATAGTTTTAGTTAAAAGAAAATCAAAACTGTTCAACAGACGGAAACAGACTTTCTGTAATTATAACATAGTTTTAGTTAAAAGAAAATCAAAACTTATACTTTCAATCTGTTCACTATCATCATTATTATAACATAGTTTTAGTTAAAAGAAAATCAAAACTTCTAGCACTCATGACTACTCACCATTTGCATTATAACATAGTTTTAGTTAAAAGAAAATCAAAACGCTTGCCATAGACGATATTCTATGGCAAGGATTATAACATAGTTTTAGTTAAAAGAAAATCAAAACACTTTTTTGCTATTCATCAATTATTCTTCCTATTATAACATAGTTTTAGTTAAAAGAAAATCAAAACGCTTGCCATAGACGATATTCTATGGCAAGGATTATAACATA
>CANQLA010000137.1 GCA_947624605.1 Candidatus Gastranaerophilales bacterium
GTTGAACTCAGATCACCGGATCCTTCATGTAACCCTTATCTTGCATTAGCAGTGATTTTAGGAGCCATTATTGATGGAGTTCAAAATCATATTGAACCACCTTTACAAGTTGAAGAGAATATTTATGCTATGAGTGCTAAAGAGTTAAAAAGAGCTAAAATTGATTCTCTACCCTCATCTCTGGAAGAAGCCGTAAATCTATTGGAAAAAGATGATGTTATAAAAGAAGTTTTAGGAGAACATATATTCTCTGAGTTTGTAAATACAAAAAGAAAAGAATGTGAAATATTCAGAACATATATCACACCACTTGAATTAGATATGTATTTTAATATGCATTAATCAATATAAAAAGGATTATTTATGGAAGAAAATTTAACAAGGACAATTGAGCCTTCTGTTGTTGTACAAAAAAAAGATATGTCAAATAGAACAAAAAAAAGATTAAAAAAAACAGTTATTTATATTTTCATTTTAATGACTACATTAGTTTTAGGCTGTGTTACAGCAACAAAACCTTCGTTTTTACAAAGTGAAACAGCTGGTTATAATTATATAAATAATACAGATAGTGTTTTTATGATTATATCAACGGTACTGGTAATGTTAATGACACCTGCACTTGCCCTTTTTTACGGAGGAATGGTCAGAAAGAAAAATGTATTAGGAACAATAATGCAAAGTTTCATGGCATTGGGGCTTGTTTCGATAATATGGTTTACATACGGATACAGTCTTGCTTTCGGGCCTGATATAGGGAATATTATAGGAAACTTAGATTTTGTCATGTTAAAATCGATATCGTTAAAACCTTCTGAAATAGCACCGACTGTACCTCACCAGTTGTTTGCGGCATTTCAAATGATGTTTGCATGCTTAACACCTGCCCTTATAACGGGAGCCTTTGCAGAAAGATTTAAATTCAAAAGTTTTTTGATTTTTTTATTTTTGTGGTCAACATTTATATATTGTCCGTTAGCACACTGGGTATGGGGAAATGGCGGTTGGATTAAAAATCTTGGAGGACTTGATTTTGCCGGAGGACTTGTTATCCATATAGCATCAGGAGCGGCAGCACTGGCCTGCTGTATTATGCTTGGCTCAAGAAAAGGATATAAAAAAGAAGCCATGCCTCCTCACAATTTAACTTTAACTTTCATCGGATTAATGTTTTTGTGGGTCGGCTGGTTCGGATTTAATTCTGGGAGTGCATTAGCAGCATCTGCTCTTGCAACAACCGCTTTTATTAACACTCAATTGGGTGCTGTTTCAGGTCTTTTGGCATGGGTTTGCGTTGAATATTTACACAGAGGAAAGATTACAGTTCTTGGCGGTATGTCAGGAACTCTTGCAGGTTTGGTAGGAATTACGCCGGCATGCGGATTTGTAAATTCTACATCTTCAGTTGTTATTGGTATTATAGCAGGTATGATTTGTTATGTATTTACAACATTTAAAGGTAAATTTCATTACGATGATTCGCTTGATGTTATTGGCATTCATGGAATAGGAGGTGTTGCAGGTTCAATTTTGACAGGAGTTTTTGCAAGCACTATTGTTAATCCTGACGGTGCTAACGGACTTATTTACGGTACTTCGGAATTGTTTAAGGCACAAATTATATCAACTTTAGCATGCGTTGTATTTGCTTTTTTAGGAACTTTAATTGTACTGTTTATTACGGATAAAATTTCAAATTTAAGAGTTTCAGAGTTTGAAGAAATGCAAGGACTTGACATATCTCAACACGGCGAAAACGCATACAGACTGCAAATTTAAGGAGTATTTTCATGAAAAAAATAGAAGCAATCATAAAACCGTTTAAAATTGAGGAAATTAAAAATTCACTCGCACAAATAGGTGTTTTAGGAATGACTGTAACTTATGTTGAAGGTTTCGGCTCTCAGGGCGGACATACGGAAATATACAGAACAACTGAAATTTCCGTTAATTTTGTTCCGAAAATAAAAATTGAAATTGTTCTTGATGATTTTAAAGTCAATGAAGCCATTAGCGCCATAGTACAACACGCAAAAACAGATACAATAGGCGACGGTAAAATATTTATCTATAATATCGAAAATGCTATAAGAATAAGGACAGGTGAAGAAGGTATATCTGCATTATAGTTTTTAATCGGATTAATTGGCAAAACTTAATATTTAAGTAATTTGGAAAACATAATGCAATTAATATAAATTATCTCCTTACAGCATTCTAGAAGGCTTCCCGTCCGTAGAAGAACATAATTCAATTAATGTAAATTATTTCCTTAAAGGATAATTAAATTTTTTATTTAAAATATTAAAGAATTTCGCTTTATTGACTTATACTAGTGTATTTTTTCCATCATTATTTTTATTAATATGTCAAACAATCAAGCGGACAAAAATGGACAAAGAACACAAAATACTTAAAATAAAAAAGCCTCGAAATCGAGGCTTTTAAAATGGTGCGTCTGATGCGATTCGAACGCATGACCTATCCCTTAAAAGGGGAGTGCTCTACCTGCTGAGCTACAGACGCTTATTTTATAAGTGAGTATATTATTACAATAACAAGAACAAAAAATTACGTCAATCATTTTTTTAAATTTAATTTTCCTGTTTTTGCTCTTCTTTATTTTCTTCTTCCTCTTCTTTTCTTTGTTCTTTAATAATTTTTTGCACTTTAATTTTTACAATTCTTGTACCGTCAAGTTCAATAACCGTAAGCAGAAAATCATCATATTCTATGGTATCATTAATTTCAGCCATTCTGTCCAAACGTTTTAGTACAATACCGGCAATAGTCTCCACATCTTCTTCTTCGGGAATTTCTTTATCAAAATATTTTGCAAATTCATCAATACGCATAATACCGTTAGCGATGTATTCATTTTCATTAATTTTAGTAATATCAGCTTCTTCATCAGTGTCAAATTCATCCTGAACTTCTCCAACAATTTCTTCAAGAATATCTTCCAAAGTAATTAATCCTGATGTACCGCCGAATTCATCAACAATAATAGCCATTTGAATTTTGTTTGTCTTAAATTCACGAACAAGTTTATCTAAAGATACCGTTTCAGGGAAAAATTTAACTTCTCTAAGAATACTTTTAAGATTAAAATCTGTTTTATTTGCTGTCATTGCATATAAATCCTTAACATGAAGAATACCTGAAACGTGATCTAAATCTTCTTCATAAACAGGATTCAAGTTCTTGAAATGATATGTTTATAGGTATAGCAACCATATCCGGTCTGGGAACCATAACCTGTTTGGCATCTTTATCCGAAAATTTAAAGATATTTTGTAACATATCTTTTTCTGTTTCGTTTAAAATACCCTCATTATAACTTGCATCAATAATCATCCCGATTTCTTCCGGGGTATGTACGGAATGGGAGCTGGTTGCAAGAGGTATATGAATTAATCTCAATAAAAAATTTCCAAACCCGTTAAGCAAAAATATAAAAGGTTTGAACAAATCCGCAATATGTTTCATAGGATTAGCAATAAATAAAGCAGTTCTTTCAGGATATTGTAAAGCAATAGACTTAGGCATTAATTCTCCAATAACGACATGCAGAAAAGTAATAACCGCAAAAGCAATACCTATTGCAATAGAATGAACCGCAATTGTTTTTTCGACATAAGGAAGCCATTCTAATATCGGTTCAAGAATACTTGCGAGAGTTGCTTCTCCTACCCATCCCAACCCTATACTTGCAATTGTAATACCTAATTGTACCGCTGCTATATATTTATCTAAATGTTCTATTTCATTACAAACCAACTCAGCATTTTTATTTCCGTCTTTAGCGAGTTGAGCCATTTTTGTCTGACGTACATTCACAAGTGCAAACTCTGATGCAACAAAGAATCCATTCGCTAATAATAAAAGTACGACTACAAATAAATTAAAAAATAAATATTCCATTGTTAAATTTTTCTATCACCTGTAATTATACAGGAAATATTTATTATTTGCAAGCTCAGCCGTATAACTTTAAAAGCATGAATTTTTATGTTATATTTGAAAAGCTTTTCGGAGGTGTTGGATAATGACATATGTACCATTGCACGTACACACGGAATACAGTCTTTTGGACGGGGCAATAAGAATTAAACAATTGTGTAATTTTTGTAAAGAACAAGGCTGGCCTGCTGTTGCCATAACAGATCATGGTGTTATGCACGGTGCTGTTGAATTGTACAAAACGGCTAAAGAAGACTACGGTATAAAACCTATAATAGGCATTGAAGTTTATGTGTACGACGGTGATATTACAGAAAAAAATACCGGTCAAAATATTCTTCACCATTTGATATTACTTGCAAAAAACAATATCGGATACAAAAATCTTGTTAAAATTGCCAGTAAATCTGCTGTTGAAGGTTATTATTATAAGCCGAGAGTCAATCATTCTTTGATAGAACAACATTTTGAAGGATTAATTTGTTTATCTGCTTGTATTCAAGGTGAAGTCGCACGTTCTGTTATTGATGGAAATTATAAAAAAGCGTTAGATTTTGCAAAATATTATAAATCTTTATTTGGCGAAGATTATTACATAGAACTTCAAGATCACGGTTTACCGGAAGAAGAAAAGGCAAACAATGGTCTTTTAAAAATTGCACAAGAATTAAATATTAAAACGGTTATTACAAATGACAGTCATTATTTGAAAAAAGAAGATGCATCTTGGCACGATACTTTGCTTTGTATTCAAACAAACTCTGATAAAGCAAATAAAGAAAATCGTTTTCACTTTTCGAATGATGAATTTTACGTAAAAACTCCCGAAGAATTACGACTTTCTTTTAAAAAATTAAACAAAGAAATATTTGAGCAATCAATTAAAAACACGGTAGAAATTGCTAATAAATGTAACTTAATTCTTGAACTTGGAAAATCGAAGCTGCCGTATTTTGAAGTTCCTCCAAGCCATACAATAGAAAGTTTTCTTGATTTTAAGGTGCGTGAAGGATTAAAAAAACGATACGGAACGATTTCAAAAGAGTTAAAAGAGCGTGCTGAATATGAGCTCAAAGTTATAAATCAAATGGGATTTCCTGCATATTTTTTAATAACCTGGGATTTTATCAATTATGCAAAAGAAAATGGAATACCCGTAGGACCGGGCAGAGGTTCCGCAGCAGGAAGCATTGTTGCATATGCTCTTGGTATTACTGATATTGACCCGATATATCACAAACTTATGTTTGAAAGATTTTTAAATCCCGAACGTATCAGTATGCCTGATATTGATATTGACTTCTGTATAGAAGGAAGAGAAAAAGTTTTTCAATATGTGGTTGACAAATACGGTGCGGATAAAGTTTGTCAAATTATTACTTTTGGTACTCTTGCTGCAAAAGAAGCCGTTAAAGCCGTTGCAAGAACACTAAATATTCCTTTCTCCGTTTCTAATGAAATAACAAAACTTATTCCTACGGATCCGGGAACATTATTAAATAATGACGGAAAACATCCTTGTGCATTTGAAACAGGTCCCGATTTTAAAAAATTTTACGAAGAAAATTCAATTATAGAAGGAGATGGGCTTATTCCGGGAGAACCTCTCAGAGCAAAACAACTTATTGATGAAGCAATGAAACTTGAAGGTCTCAAAAAAAATACAGGTATGCACGCTGCCGGAGTTATTATATCACAGGTTCCTTTAGACGAACTTGTTCCTTTACAAAGAGGCAAGGAAGGTAATTTAATTACACAATATGAAAAGCAATCGTCTGAAGATTTGGGTTTGCTGAAGATGGATTTTTTGGGACTTCTTAACCTGACAATTATGAGAAATGCTCTGGCTCTTATAAAAAAACGACACGGTATAACTATAGATTTGAATAAAATTCCTCTTGATGATAAATCAACATCTGAATCAAATCCAAAATTATCCGTATTTAGTGTCGGAACCCCTTCTCCTTTATCAGTATAAACAAAAGCTTCTACTTTAAAATTCTCATTA
>CANQLA010000138.1 GCA_947624605.1 Candidatus Gastranaerophilales bacterium
ATACATGAGTTTACCAATCTCCTGCTTATTATCCGTAACCAGCTCCCGGTATAAGTGAAATGAGATAATCCCGCCAATCCCCAGTTCCGCAACGGATAGAATGGAGAATACATTGCCGAATACACTCTGATAGCCCAGGTATTCGATATCAAGAAACATAACGAATACGCGACGATTGACAAACTGCAGAAGCAGTGTCAATATCTGGCTAACGACAGAGATTAAACTATTCTTTAGGGTTTTTGATGAATTCATAACCTTTTCCATTCAAATCCATATGATTAGTTATTTTCGTTTCATATTCAGAAAGACGTATTTCAGATAGAAGCATACTCGATATCTTATCTGTACTATATTATCTTCTTAATATTACTCGCTACAATATTCATTCTTCTGTTATAATTTAGCTTTATACATCAATTTTTATCCAATCTTTACAGGCAACAGGATTTCTATCATATTTTCCAATGCTGATATTAGGAGCAATAACCATTTTAGTTGGATTGTCGTTGAGATAAGCACCCCAAAATGAAAATGTGCTATTCGCAATAATATTATGTTTACAGACGCTCATCAATTGCATGTCAATATATGAGTTTCGTCCCTGGTTTCCAGAAACCATTCTAAAATTTGTTTTATCGCCAAATAGTTCATATGCATAATCTATATCATTTGAAAAAACAAAAAAAACTGGGCTTTCAATTTCTTTATTAATTACCTCTATTGCTCTCCTATAATATTTATCACTTGCTAATGGAAAATTTAATTGTATATAGTCGCCTCTCCTAATATGAATACTTACGGCATTACTCTTGGATATTTCATTATAGAGGCTTAAATTTTGACCTTCTAATTTGTTTTTAAAACAGAAATCTTTGCGTAATTCATCTTCTATTCCCTCTAAATATCTCTCGTTAACAAATCCACCCTGTATATAATATGAGTAAAGCGGATTTAGAGTAAATAATTCAGAATAATAAGCTGTATTATCATCTTGTTCAATATGTGTAATTTTAGGGCCAGTAACGCCCCTTATAATATGTGAAATTGGAAAAAGCAGTCTATAAAACGGCCCATCTTCGGGATAATAATTAGCCAATTTGCATGCTCTTTTCCATGTGCATTTATCAATGGTAATATTGAATATATCTTCTAAAATATAATCTGAAAATTTATATTTATTTTTTTGGGGTATATTGGATATATGTGCTTTAACTTTAGACGATGGATACTGTTTTTGTAATTGCTTTATCACGGCATAAAGGAACATCTGATTACCAAGTCCATTTTGCATTTTTACTATAAACATAACATGTACCTCCCGCAACAAAGCCATGTATTTTTCTGCTTTCCGTTATTACCAGGATCTCTCCAGCGACCACATCGTGTAACAAGCTCCGTTCCATGGAGGTCTGCATCTCCTGTTGGGATCTAAAACGCAATTATCCGCACTATTTATTACTCATGTAGCCGTATTATCATAGATACTAACAGGGTTCTATCTATTCGGCATGTTCCTGTCGGTATCAAGAGTCAAACTCGTTTTATATTGATTTAATCCATTCTTTAAACATATCGCAGTTTTTCCTATAACTATATTTTTCAGTAAAATCATTATCAATCAATTCGCAATAATGGTCATAAACGCTCTTATTAAAAAGTAAGCTTTCTAATGCATCCACCCAATCTTCATATGACTCCGCAGCTATACCGCCACATTTTATAATCGCTGCATTCTCCCCGACAGGACTGCCTACTACCGGTTTCCTCATAGTCATATATTGTATAAGTTTAAATCCACATTTTCCTCGATTCGAAGCATTGTCTATTAGCGGCATTATTCCAACTGTAAATTTACTCATCTCTTGAATGGATGTAACTTTTTCCCATTTTATAAATCTAAAGTTTCTAATTTTTGATTCGTATCCACCAGTCTTATCGCAAATAAGATGAAACGATACTTCTGGATGTCTTTCCATAACAGTATTGACAGCCTCCACGATCAATTCAAGGTTAGGTAAATTACTGCTTGTTCCAAGCCATCCTATCACTTTATCTTCGAATGTATTATGGCGATATGGGATATAATCCGCCTCATTTTCAACAGTTGGTAATAAAAAAGTATTCTTATTAATTTCTACGTAATGATTATATAATATATGGCTTCCACACATAATCAAATTACATTGTGAAGCTATTGTATCTGAATTATTCTTCTTATTTAAATACACTGCATCATCCACATCAAAAAAAATATTTCTTCCTTTGGCTAAAACTCGGGTTAAAAATGTAAATCTGCAATTTGGAACTATGGCCTTTTGAATAATCACAGTATCATATTGAGGCGCTATGACAAGCATTTGAAAAATACGCTTAAGTGCATTTGTTATGTATATAACGCCTATTTGTATAGCTGATTTTTTTTTATTTGCCATATACTTTCTTACATAGATATTTGGCCAGAATCGAAATATTTTGACGCAAGCATATTCGTTTATGTTGTCAATATATTGATATATTCGATATTTTGAAGACGGGCCTTCTGAATCATACAGGGTGAATATTACAACTTTCATTTTCAGCACTCCACTACATCTTATGATCACTAAACCACATTTTTGATTAGTTTACCTTAAAAAGGATCTCAATTATATCTCTAATAACACCCTTGCTGCCATTATAATAAAGGTTGTAATTTCCTTTTCTTTGGTTTTTAATAATCCATCTGACAGCTTTAAGCTTGCTCATAGAATTAAGCAGGGATGCCTCGTTCCAAAACTGGAGACATGAATCAAATTTTCTTTTCTGTTCATAAGATAAAATATCGTTAAACCCCTCTCCCAACGTTGTAAATCTCTCTACTCTTTTCTCGCGTACTTTCTGCATGTTTCCTAAATATCCAAGCCAATGCCTCATTTTTTCTGTCAGATAATTTGTTTTCATTCCCACAACATTAGAGACATGCTGTCTATATCGTATAAGTCTTTCAGGGCTTGCGTATATCGCGCCCAAAATAGCCGCTTTCCACGCAAGCCAATCATCGTGTAAAAAGCCTTCTGGGATTGAGTCAATATCGTTGACTAACTCTTTTTTTATTGCTAATGTTGCCCCAGTAACAATATGTTTTGGCAACATATAATCAAACCACTTACACCCAATCAAAAAATCTTTTGAAATACCTATCGAATCCCAAATTGTACGTCCAAGATAATGGTTTTCAGCATCAACAAGATCCCCATTGGAGAAAAAAAGCAACACCGAAGGATTCGCCTCAAATGCTTTCAAAGCAATACTGGCTTTATCTTCTCTCCACAAATCATCTTGGTCAGCAGTGAAAATATACTCATAAGAACATTGTTTAATTGCTTTTAAGAAATTATTTGCCACACCAATATTAACTGCATTAGTTATTATTTTGTATTTTACTTTGCTTCCTTCTAATAGTTTTCTGGCAATGTTTATCCCTTTATCCGTAGAACCATCGTCACAAATAATTATTTCAGAAGGTGGAATAGTCTGATTTAATATACTATTCAGCTGGTCCTGAATATATTTTTCTCCATTATACATGCATAACGCAACACTATAATTCGATATATCTTGCATTGCTCCCTCCTGCCATATAACGTTGCAATGTTCGCTTACCACTTTATAATAGCATTATTATTTAATAATGCCCCGAGCGTTCCTACAAACAGATTTCCAATTATATAACTGAATGGGAAGAAAACGGATGCAAAATACATACAATAATTTAAAAGCATTTTGGGGGACATTGTTCGCTTCCTTTTAATGTTAGAATAGAAAATATACAATAAGACCATATATATTCTGACCAAGCGGTTGCATTCAACATTCACAATTAATAATGGAAATACAAGAACTGATGTTAAAATATAATCACTTATTTTTGATTGGTCGCTTTCCTTACAAATTTCCTTTCTATTAAATCTACACGCAAATATTAAGATAGTTATCCATCCACAATATAAAAGGAATCCAAATCTTCCAGAACGCATTGCATATATTTTAAAATATTCTAAACTTCCTATAATCCCCAAACTACCCGCAAAATCTAATACTAATGCAAAATAACCGCTATAGCAAAATATAGAAAACAATACTGCTAAAAATAGTAATTTTTTCCCCATACTCTTTCTGTTCTTTACTGCCATATATATAACCACTGCGATTAGATTAAACGCACTGCTAAAGTGAATAAGCAAAGATAAAATCAAGAACACAGCGCTTATAAATCCAAACTTTATATTTGATTTTACGGGCTTCGCCAAAACAAAGAATTTAATTATAATTGCAATACCGACTAAAGAAAGGACCTCGGACAAAAAACTCCTCATTTGCACCGCATCAAGTGGATATGAAAAAATCATATAATAGGCCAAAACCGAATTAACATTTAATGTTAGGATCTTTATTGCAATTACTAAAAGGCATAAAACTATCAAATAAAAAGCATAATTATACTGTTTAAAATTCAAACCTGAATAATAAAATATCTTTTGGAAATAAGCATACCCGATATATTTAAATTCCGAAGTACAGTCAAGCAAATCATAACTCATATTATATGCTTCGTAATCGGCGCTGGTTGTTCTAAAAGCCGCAAGAATAAACATTACAGCCAGAATATACATTGTACAGGCTTTAGATTTTCTAAATATTATACCAAGCACTATAGCCGAAATGAAAACAAATGTAGTCATTTTTTCACTCTTTTCGTAATCATATACTTTTATATGTCTATTAAGTCATGCATATATTCAAAAAGCGACAGCCTATTTACTAATCATACTGGAGATAATTCACAAAATTAATACACGCAATTTAGTATCACCCGAACTTTGAAACCTAAAGTTACCTTTTTATTGATTCCAACGTACTTTGCAGAAAATAATATTTTCAACCTGTTAAAAATTCCAGTATTGTAATAGCAAAGGTTTGATATGATTTTTTTGTCTTCAGAGTCAACATCATAAATATTCACAAAATCATTTAACATGTTTATTCGTATCCCTGCTTTTTTCTTTAAATGCTTCAGCGCCATAACTATTCTTTTATCGGGTGCCCCGACTACATTTTTACTATGCTGTCTATATTGAATATGCGGATTTGGATCATATATTATATCCCCAAAAAACATGCCCACAAGAGTCATCCAGTAATCATGCATTTCCATATGTGCCCCTATGCCCTGCCGATACTTTTCTAACGCTTTTTGGTTAAAAACCTGTGTACATCCAGCACCTATATTCTGTACCATGGACATAGATTTCGTATATGAATTTAGTCTTTTAAACATTGGCCTTATTATATTAAGGCTTTCATCGACTATCATAAGATTCGAACAGTAAACTGCTGGATACTCGTTTTCTACACTCTGCAAAAAATTCACAGCCGTCCTTAGCTTATCATCAGCCCATACATCATCTTGATCACAAAATGCAATATAACAGTAATTATCTAATTCAGAATTTTCCAATAAATCATTAAAACTTTTTATAACTCCTTGATTTTCACCTGTATAATACTCTAGATTTCTATTCTTCTGAGAATACTCCTTAAGAATATCAACCGTAGAATCATTTGATCCATCATCTCGAATCAGTATATTGACTTCCACTCCTTCTTGACGCAAAACACTATCCAGTTGTTCCCTCAAGTAACGTTCACCATTGTATGTTGAAAGAACAACCATCACTTTATGATTCTTTTGGACTTCTTTGGGAACATCTGGAGCAATTTTAAACATTTTAATCTCCATTCTGCTAATGTATTTCAATTAAAAGCAAAAAAACTTCGAAAAAATTCTAGACTAATCTGTAGTTTTATACTACGTTAGATTGGCTTTATACCACTCAATAGCTTCTTGAATTCCTCTCTCAAAACTCCACTCAGG
>CANQLA010000139.1 GCA_947624605.1 Candidatus Gastranaerophilales bacterium
GCGCATTTCTATTTTACATTCTTATTGTATCCTCTAAATCTTTTTTATCAAGTAATTTCGTTTTTTGAAAAAAAATTTATATCTTCAATTCGTAAAAAATACTACAATTACATAACATAAAATATCGGAATATGGCTCTGTTCTCTCAATGTTTTTCATATCTCACTGCAAGATAAGTCTCCGTTTATAATTTTTTAATTAATATTATCTCGAGTGGATTAATACTCATATTTACATAATATTAAAATTTTATTAAAAACATACCGTTTGTTTTTATTCGCTGTGATACACAATTTCTATTGTAGTGTTCCTTCCTGCTTAATTTTATAATCTCTATATCTTATTTCATATTTATTTTTAGTATCTTATTTGTATTTTTTATTTGTTTATACTTTTAATCTTAATAATAATTTACAATATCTAATTGAGCTTTGTCTTTGTTTTATGGATTTTATTCATTTTTTTTTATAAAATGTTTTATATATGGAGTATAACATGATGATGGATGACATAATTATAAATTTTTTCATTTTTATTTTCTTATACCTTATTGCATTTATCTTTTATTTTGCATTTAACATTTTTATTTGCACAAAAAAATACAGAATTGGACTTGAACATAAGTATCTTGCTCAAGACCTGCCGGGAAATTTAATTACTATAGTTTATGCAAAATCAGGTGACTGCGAAGTTGTTAATCTTGTAAAAATGCTTAAAAATCAAAATTATCCTAAAGAAAATTATCAAGTCCACGTTCTTTTTGATAATTCTGTTGATGATTATTCGGAAATTGTAGAAAATCTCGGCGGAGTTAAAGTTTGGAGAATTAATAACGGTATTTTGATGGGTAAAGATAAAGCTTTAAGCTGGCTTTTGGAAAGATTAATTTCTTTCAGAAATGTTAATGCTTTCGTTTTTCTTGATGCTAACAGAAAAATTCAGTCTGATTTCTTGAAAAATATTAATACTGCTCTTTTTTCCAGTGATGTCGTAGTTCCTGCTACAGAATATATTACTCCGAGAGGTGATGTAATTGCTGCTGTAAAAAATCAAGCTAAAAAATATATTAATAGAATTTTTTATACTTCAAGAGCTGTAATGAACCTTTTAAATCCTCTGACTTCAGGTGCTGTCGCAATTAAACAAGATGTTTTGGAAGGCTTGAAATATGTTGACTTCCAAGATGCAGAATCTGAATTTAAATATTCTATATTTCTTGCTTCTAAAAATCATACTCCGGTTTTTGCTCCTGATGCCAGAACTCAAACCTATTATGAATTTGATAGAGCCTTATCTCTTAAACAAAAAATGTCTGTTCTTAAATATTCTTTTGCCAAACTCTTTACCGGTAATTTCAAAATGCTTGAATTAATTCTCTCATTTTTTAAACCATCTGCTTTGGGTCTCTTATTTTTATATACTTTGTTTTTTGTATTTTTGTATTATTTTGAAGTAAATAATTTCTTATTTAGAGATATAAAATTTGTTCTCTCTGCAGCTGTTACTACAATAATTTTATTTGTTATTTCCTTAATTATTGCTTCTGATGAAAAAATCAATCCATTCCTTCTTCTTTTTACTCCACTTTATGATTTACTTGAAAAACTTTTTCATCCTAAATCTTATAAACCTGCTGTTTATAAAAAAATTAACTCTGAAATGTTAACTCCTATCTCCAATGGTATTGAAGTATCTGTTTCTGATGGTAAAAATATTATTAAATGTTTATTGGAATTAAAAAATACCAGTAATGGCTTTCAAACTGTTTTCCGTTACAAAACAAAAACTTTAACCAGTTCGGTTTATGAATCTCCTAAAAAAGCTATAGATGAAATTTCTGACAAACTTATTGAAAACGGATTAAAACTTATTATCTGTTCTTCTTGTTCTCATTTTGGCAAAAAACCCAATTCTCCTTTAACCTCTCAAGATGGTTTATGTTCTCAAAAAGACAAAATGACGGATGATATTCAACCTGAAACTTTTTTACTTAATTCTTGTGCATTTTTTCAACATACTTCAGATTTGAATAACGTTGTTGATTTCTCAAAAGAAAAAGATATTAAAAATAACAATAATGAAATAAATGATTAATTTATTTGAATTAATATTCAATTTGTCATTTATTTGAACTTATTGATACTTTTGCATGCAGTTTATTTATTTCCGCCTGATATACAGCTTCTGTTGAGAGTTCTTCAAATGCTATTTTTTGACAACTTTTAAAACTTGCAGCCAGTAATGTTGATATTCCTCCTTCGATTTCAAAATATACGGATTGATTTTTTCTTATTATATCTTCTGCTGATTTTGATCTGGAACCTTTTCCTATTGTTGCAAGAATTTGAGGAAATTCTTCAATGTATTTATCCATCCTATTTGCTGTTGTTGGCCCTATAGGCCCTATTATTTCTCCGGGTTTTGAAGGACATGGTGCTGCATAAAAAATCATTTTGTTTTCTGTATCAAAAGGTAGTTTTTCTCCTCTATGTTTATATTCAAGCATTTTTTTATGTGCAGCATCTCTTGCAATTAATATTTTTCCCGTTAATAAAACATTTTCTCCTTCTTTTAATGCCCTTACCGCTTTTATATCTTCGGTATTAATTTCTTTTAATTTTTCGGTTTCGCTTGTAATATGTTCAATTTTTTTAATTTTTGTAATATATACTGCTTTATTATCAATAATTTCTGCTTCAGCAATTCTTAATGAATGGCAGTTAAAGGCAATTGCAATTGGCAAACTCGCCATATGATGCGGTTTTATCGTTGTTAAAATGTCTGCTGTTATTATGGTTTGATTTTTTTTATCAGATTTCTTCATTAAATATTGTTTAATTCTTTCAGATATTTCAGGCAATTCATTTTTTTTATGAAAATACGCTTTTTCTGCTTCTTGCATTACATTTTCTGCACATCCTCCTATTGCTACGGAAACAAACAAAGGCGGACAAGCATTTTTTCCTTTTTCAAGGATTACGTCTCCTGCATACTTAATAAGTTCTTCTTCAGTTATTGAAGGCAGAAGCATTTTTATTTCTGAAACATTGTCGCATCCTGCACCTTTCAGCAGAATTTTAATTTTTAATGTACTTCCCTCTGTATAATCAACGCTTATCACTGCCGGTGTGTTATCTTCTCTGTTCTTTCCGGAAACTAATATATTTTCTACAATTGATTTTCTAAAATAATTTTCCGTATAACATTGTCTTATTCCCTCATTTATGGCTTTAAACGGGTCGGATGAAAAGCTTACTTTATTTCCGATTTCCAAAAAAACATGGACACATCCTGTATCTTGACATAACGGACGTTTAATTTTATCGGCATTTTCGGCATTTTGAATAATATGTGCCAGCTTTTTAGATTTTGTTTTCTTATATTCATCTGAAATTTTTTTATATGGATATTCTGAAAATTCTATTGCTGCCTGTTTACACAAATTGTATACAACATCTTTTATTAAGTTTGTTTCAATTTCAACCATATGTTTATGTTTCTCCATTTTGTTGAATAAGTTTTATTTTAATACAAAATTTATATGGTGAAAATAGGCAGTAAATGTATGAAGATGTAAGTATGTTTGTTGCATGTATTAAATTACTTTAAAAATTTTTCAAAGGGACTTATTATATATCTGCTCCCACTAATTATATCTAAAAACTTAAAAAAATTTTTTTCAGTAGCAAATGCTTTATGCAAATCGTATAAAAAAGTAACTTATCGTTTCTCATGCCTCCGGTATAACACAATGCTGTGTCAAACATTGTCATATCTGAATTATTATACTAAAGTATTTAATAATTTTAGATATTCCCTTTAGCTTTATTATGAGTTTTGCATAACATTTGACAATTATTAATATCCGTTGAACCGCCTTTTGACCAAGCTGTTACGTGATCAGCATCCATTTCTGTTATTTTCCAAATATGTTTTTGATTATTATCATTTCCTATTGCACATAAAGGACAATTTGAAATACCTTTTTCTTCTGCTTCTTTTTTTTGACGTTCATATACCGTTTTTTTATCACGTTCTTCAAAAATACGTATTTCAAGCAGTTTGCTATCCTTACAACCGCCCAAAACATATTCAAATATACCCTTTTTATTTTTCACATATTCATCTGCGTACAATTCAGATACTTTTTTGTTTATTTCTGTTTTGTTATAAGGTTGTTTATGGTATGTTTCATACAATTTGCCCCAGTCAATATTTTTCATTTCGGAATGAGGATCGTCAAATAAACCGTCAACCCAATCAATAATTGAGTTAAAATATGTTTTTAATTCATTTATGTTGTCATCACGTCTATGCATGGACATATAATTTCTAATATTACCTTTACTTACCCAATTTAATGCACATTGCAAATAGTCTTGTCGATTGACAACCCCTGAAATATACGAACTCCATTTATTAATATTGGTATTTTGAGAATTGCTAAATTCTTCTTTTGCAAGTGTAACAAAAGAACCCGAATAAATTGCATTTAATACTTCCTGACGATTTAAAGGAATGCCGGCTATATTGATTGTTTCAAACCATTCTCTTATTTCATCTTCAATGCCTTCACATTCATAAATTAAAAGTTTTGTATTTAAAATTTTATCTTGCTTATCTTTTGAAATACCTCTAAAGTAATGTTGCATTCCATCTAATTCTATGGCAAATTTACTCAAAATAAAGCGTCCTAAACTTGTAATTCTTTGCTGACCGTCTAAAACTTCCAGTTGTCCGTCTTCTCTTTTATTAAAATATATAAGCCCTAACGGGTAACCTTTTAAAACGGATTTTATAACAGCAACATCCTTCTTTCCGTCAGCATAAATGTAGTTGCGTTGATATTCTGGCTGAATGGTCAATTTCCCATTCATTCCAAACACTCCTTTACCTTCATTGTCATTATAAAAAAAGCCTTCGCATATATCTTTAATAGTCCATTCCGTATGTAATTGCGTTTTCATAATTTACCTCTTTTTAATTAAAATTCTTGCATATATACTTGAATATAATTCTCCATTTTCAATATCTTTAAATGCAGGTCTATCATCTCTTTTGGGGTCAAATTTTCTATATAATGTTCCTTTTGCGTTGTAAGTATACTTGCCCGTCCCATTTCCATTTTTATCAAGAATTTCCATTTTGCGATTATTGGTAAACTGGCAACTACCAACTATTCCTAAGGTTACTATTTCAAACTGTTCAGGACAATATTTATCCAAAAAACTAACAGGAACACCCATAACTCTATCGTAATCACTCGGGATAGCATCTGTATAAGGAACTTCTATGGCATTATAATTTTCATACTCCTGATACCCTAATCCCTTAATTTCTTTATGCTTACTATGTTTTTTATTATCTGCCATTGACATAAGTTTTAGTGGCTGGTGTCTTCTTCCATGTTCAATGTTCGTAAACCAATTAACACCGGAAACTCTTATCATACCGTTAATATGATTGCTTGAAGCAGCATAATCTATATAATTACTAATAAAATGTCCGGCCCCACCCTTAAAACCATTTCCAAGCCAGATTTTATTGCTTTTTATTAATGAAAAAACATCTTTATATGTTAGAGCATTTTGGTGTCCAATAATAACAAATTTTTTATTTCCTTCCATTATCCAAGCTAAAAACTCTCTAAATAAAGAAAAGGGAGGATTTGTTATAATAATGTCCGCTTCATCTCTTAATTTTCTTACTTCTTCACTTCTAAAGTCGCCGTCTCCGTCTAAATATTGCCATTCTAAGTCTTCTATATCAATTACACCGTTTTTATTCGTGTCGTGGTCAAGTATAAATATTTTACCTTTGATTTTATTTATATCGGGATCAAAATGCGGTGCTTGTTCTTCAAATA
>CANQLA010000140.1 GCA_947624605.1 Candidatus Gastranaerophilales bacterium
TCCTCCAGGTAATCTCCAAAACCTTCTTCCGTCCCGGTATCAAAGCTGGTCAGAAGATGGACATCGCTATACGCATAGGAGGCGAAGATCTCATACACCTTTATATCTTCCGGCGTGTAAAGATATACATAACGGTATTCCTCAAAGACCTCTTCCTCCTCAAAATTATGCAGGGAGGCAAACATGGAGCCATTCCTCATATTGTGACCATAGATCACAGTATTATGGTCGCTCCAATCCTTTGCATTATAGTTCTGTGTAAAAATCGTCCCCGCCGTGCTTTTTTTCCCGTCCATGCTGCGGCGCAGATAATAATTGGTGTCTGTAGGATGCTGCACCACGGGATAATCAATATCCGTCCCCGGTATGTACAGCCAGGCATATACATCCGCACACTGCTCCCACAATCCCTGAAAATCAATGATCCTGGCTGGAACGTCATAATTTTCAAGATCATTCAGAACAACGCCCTCTGTTTCTGCAGGATCATTTGATGCTTTAAGATTGCCTGAGGCATCGGGAATCCCTGACTCTGCCGGGGGCTCTGATTTTTCTGATTCTCCCGATTCTCCTGGCTCTCCCGGTTCTCCTGGCTCTCCCGGTTCTCCTGTGCTGTCTGCTTTCCCGGCTTCTGTTCCGGACATTGTCCCAATGTTTCCGGTTTCTCCCAAGACATACTCCTCTTTCATCTGCTCCGTCTGCCGCTTTGCGTATGGGCCGCCGATCCAGTAATAGATCAGCCAGCATACACAGGCAAGAAAGCCCGCCAGGAAAATACACAGGAGGATTGTCCATAATTTTTTTGAAACATTACGCTCTGATTTCACCTTTCACCCCTCCGCTTTTTTCATGATGCGTTGCTGGATTAGTTGGATGTTTTCGAGGAAAAAATCATCTCGCTGGATAATAAGCATTATCAAATAAACCAAACCACCGCTTACGATCAACAGGCAGGTACTGAAAAAACTAGGTGACAAATAATGTCTTTCTATCAGCAATACGCCCAGCATCACAATACCTGCTGCCCAATAATGCACACTACTGGCAAAAACCTTCCAAACAGATACTTCTTTTCGGACAAGAAATAGCTGCACCAACGCGATCACGGACTCAGCCGCAACAGAGGCAATTGCCAGGGATCAGGATCAGGTTCGTGGTAAAGTTTACGGCGGCGCCGATAAGGACTGTAGTGGTATATGTATTCTGTCTTTTTGTTGGGATCAAATATTGATTGCCTGTTAAAGTATTTAATCCTATTGCCAAAATCAATAAGCTCAATATATTCAACAATAGGGACACTTTTTCATACCCATCTCCCAAAAACCATGGTATTGTATGATAAGATATCCCGATCATTCCAAGACACATTGGAATGCCCATAAACCATACAAACCGATACCCCCTGTATAAATAGAATTGCACTTTTTCCATATTTCCCTTTTGGAAATAGAAGCCAATTCTTGGAATCATAACTGGACCCAAAGCTGTTATAATAGACAAAGTCACTTTAGACATTTTAATTGCCTGCTCATAATATCCGTTTTCAAAAGAACTCTTTGTAATCAATCCTATCATTGTTTTATCCAGTACTGTGTAGATTTCTATCGCTATTGTTGGAATAAACAATGATAATACTGTCATTATATTTCTCAAAGGTTTAAGGGCGTGCCAATTTGGTTTATCGACATACTCTGACAGGCAATACCATAAAGAACAATTTCCCAGGAATGGGAAGACTGCTAATCCTAAAACATATACAATTAAGTCCTCTCTTTCTTTAACAAACATAAAAATATAAACAACATTAAGGATTTTAAAAAAACTATTGCGTATCACAATCTTTTTAAAATCTTCCATTCCCTGAAAAAACCATGTCACATCTGCTGCTACTGTCAAAATGAAAAAAATATAAATAAAGTAAAACAATCTATCTTCCTGAAATCCCACAAAACACATATAACAAAAACACGCAATAGATGATGTTATCAATTGGAGCAGTTTAGTTTCCCAGAATACTTGACTTCTTTTACTTCTATCATCTTGAACATAAGAAATTTCCCGCCTTCCATAATTTGTAATTCCAAAAGTCGCAAATAAAGAAAAATAAGAAACGACAGAACTAGCGAAACTATTTTGACCAATTTTGTCCGCTCCCAATACCCTTGAAATATACGGGAAGGTAATAAAAGGTACGATAATTAAAAGTATCTGATATATCAAATTATAAATATAATTTTTACCTATACTTTTACTTTTCATGCTGCCTTTCTTCTTCCACATCCGCATTATAATTATAAGCAATTACAAACATACCCATTAGAAATGATGAAGTAAATGGTTCCACTAAAGTAGCAACACACCATCCTAAAAACGCAAGCGCTATAATCATGCTTTCTCTTGTAGACTTAAATTGATATATTGATTTTCCTGATACTAGAATAATTATTATATACATGGCTAGGTTCACCAAACCGCCTTGATACAGAAGTTCCAACAGCATATTATGAGAATGAGTAGAAGCCCATCCAACTCCAAGTTCAGTTGCCCGGTAAAATGAAGACCGTATTCCGTATCCGCTGATAAAAGAATTAGAAATCAATGCCTGAGTTCTATCCCATACCAACATTCTAGCCATTAACGAATTCCATTTCCCAATATATCCATCAATCAACCAACGAAACATATTTTGCCACTTTAATTTGATAATAAAGATAAAAAACAGTACATGAATCAGCCAATATGTATAATAATTAAATATCCAAGTTTTCTTCTTAAAAAATATAAACACAAGTGCAATTATTAACAGTGACATAATGACGCCACCGGACCAAACCAAAACAGCCGATAAAAAAATTATTGTAGTTAATAAAATAGTCCTCTTTCTTTTCTTAGTATATTCATAATAAAGCCACGCAAACATAAGCGCTGGAATATAATATTTCGAATGGTTGTTGTAGTATCCTAAAAACCAGTTCCTGTTATCTACAAAAGCACTCGATGTTGAAATATACATTCCTTCCGGATATAAACATTCCGTTATAAAATTGATATAAATAACCACTTCGAAACAAAACAACTGGGAAGAAAGAAATATCTTTCCTTTTTCTTGAACAAAATCATACAATAAAACCACACTGATAACAGAAAAAGCAGATGTTATACAGGTGTACAAATCTCCTTTATGAAACATCGTAGTACATAAAAGAAACATTTGCTGGATAACCATTAATACAACAATCATCGATACTTTCCGTTTTACAATTACAACCAAAAATAAAGTAATTATAAAGGATGCCATACGACCCACATTAATGATAAAATCCCACGAAGGAATCTGATTCAAATATCCTGGGTTCGTGTGAGGCAGGGTCAATAAAACGAGCAAGAGCCATAATAAGACTTCTTTTATAGAAATGCTTATTCTGCTATTCTCTCTATTCTGCGACTGTCTCATAATGTCCCTCAAGCTTTTTCAGTAAATCCTGGTAGCCTTCTAAAAATGATTTGCAATTGAAATTTTCTTGTTGTATTATTACATTTTTTTCCTTCATTTTTTCTAACTCGTTGTTATTTATCAACGCACTTAATCTATCAACAATTTGATCATATGGTTCCTTGGCAAAGAAACCATTTAACCCATCTTGAATCATTTCCAGATTACCACCTACAGGAGTCAAAATAGGTACCACTCCATAAGCCATTGCCTCTATCGTTGAGAAATCAAAAATTGACCATCTATGAAATAATAAGTAAAAATCGGAAATAGAAAATAATTTTAAAATATCATCATGTTTTAAAAAACGCTTTAACCAAACAACATTTTCCTTAATATCATAATGCAAAATTTCTTCCTGTAAGCGCCTTTCCATTTCACCCATCCCAATTATAATCCACACAAAATCCCATTTATTCTGTTTTATATAAGCCAGAAATTCTGGAATTCTTTCTACTCCTTTTGCATAATTTAGACTTGCAACAGTAATAAATACCTTTTTGGTAGGATCAATTTTTTCTACTAACTCAATAATCTCTTTTGAAGTTTCAAGGAAATCGGGTCTGTCAAAACCGTTATATACAATAGGATTCACTTTGGGCTTCACGAATTTCTTTAAAAAAGGCTCACTATTATATAATGCTTCTCTTGCTCCCAATGAAGGAAATGCCAGAATGTGTACTTTGTTAAATGTCTTCTCCATTATTGAATTTAAAAAAAGATGGTATCCCTTAGCCTCAATACCGGTTTGAGCATTCCATTCCGCATATAAGCTGCCCTGCTGATGATAAACCAATCCTATAGATTTCATAGCAAACAATTTCAAAAAGGCATAAGCAGATATAATATCGTGAAATAAAAATCTATCCTCATCTGTGAATTCATACTTTTTATGCATTTGCCAAATCCACTTTTTTGCCTTGTGTAATTTCCTATAAAATGCAATAATATCAGCGGCAGATAATTGCTTTAAAAATTTTTTGCAAAATTTCAACAGTTTGTTGCTTTTCATTTTCTTTTCCAAGCCATCCGAATTGGAAATTTTTTCAATTAATTTATCAGGTTCAATGACACGATTCATAAAAACATGATATAGATTATCTATTTTTTTATATTTTTTATTGGAAAGATATAGCTTGTAATTTACCCCTGAACTTCCTCCCACCTCGCCCCAACATTGCGCATATGAAAACATAAAGGTCCGCATGTGAATCTTCTCTTTTCTCTGTTTATTTCTTGAACATTTACTACATCTTTTCACAAACAATTAAACTCTTTAACGCTTTAACATATTGCCCCCCCCACTTCAAATCCGGTTCCATATAATTCCCCTCTCCCCATTCATTCCAGGATTGAAGAAATATAATTCTTTTCTCAAAATCTTTATCCTTCACCATATCCAGAGCCACTCTTACAGTATCCGCAAATTTTTCCGGTGTGCTGCCAGCATAAATAACTGCGCGGTTCCCTACTCTGGGGGTTTTATCAAATCGAGGCACAATAGTGGGATATACTTCTTCCCGCCTTTCCTGCTCAATATGATAACCTTTCATAAACCTAGCATAATCATATTTCTGCGAAGGCAGCATCGGAAACAAATATCCCTTGATTTTCCGCATAAAATACCTGGAAAAACCATCATATACTATTTGAGCCCGTTCATAGGAATCAGCGTTTACCGCATCAAAACCTTTTTCTAATAATTGAGAAATAATCTCATCCGCCTGTTTGGCCCAGTCTTTCCTATTCCGCAATTTATCAAATTTTTCAGCCCTCTTGACCATATGTGCTTTGGCAACAAAATGAATTCCTTTAAGTCCATTTTTCCTTGCAAGCCCCTGCCACAAATCAATAAAATGTTTCGCATCCGGCAAGTCGTCTGCATTAAAGATTAAGAACAAAGGCTTATCTTCTACTCGAATATATCTTTTATCCAAAAAAGCAGGAAGCAGCTTATAAAAATGCTCTTTATAATCATCATCACCAGGATATTCCTGCTTTACAATAATATCGTCTGCCTGTGTCAGCTTTTGATACTTTTTATCCCATAGGGAAGCTCTCCAGGTGTGATTTGCCCAGCCAATACAAAATGGGAAATCCGGACTTCCTGTTTTAAGCACTTCCTGGAAAGGTAATGTCAAGGCTGTTTTCCCATTTCCGAACCAATAGTGCCAATAACAAAAACCTTCTACCCCACAACTTCTTGCCATTTCAGCCTGCTGCTCTCGCACTTCCGGAACCCTTAAATCATAAAATCCCAAATCAGCCGGAAGCTGTGGCTGATAATGTCCAGGATATAGAGGACGCGCCTGCGCC
>CANQLA010000141.1 GCA_947624605.1 Candidatus Gastranaerophilales bacterium
GGGGGGGGGGGGGTATAATGAACCTGCCGGCTTTAATGTCTTTAAAGACGGATTTATGAAAGCTTTAAATTCCCCTAAATTCGTTTACGCTAAAAATATGCTTATGAACAATGCCCCTGCCGCTAAAGATATTCCTTGTTCCAAATGCTGGATTTATAAAGATTTATGCAAGCAAAAAAATTGGCCGTTTCATCCTATGAAATCTCAACATTAATATTCTTCCTGAATACTTCTTATATAATCATTCATTTGACAATATTTTGAATTAAAAACAGGTAATTGTAATATTTCTACCAGTTCTTCATGGTTTGGATGCTTGGGATTGAAAATATCATTTTCATCAAAATTTTTACATAAATTTATTTCTTCATCCCAATTCTTAAATTCTGTTATCTCTCCGCATACTTTTAATTTATTACATAATTTTATAAAATCAGGAAGTTCTCTGAAATTTATCGGCGTAACACAAAAAGTCAATGAAAAACCTTTTATTTTTTTTTCGGATTTCAATTTTTTCAAAGCAAAAAGGTTATTTATAACTTTTTCAAATGTTTCTTCATCGGTTCCTGTCATCTTCTTATATGTTTCCTTTGTGGCAGCGTTAACCGTAACGCATATTCTCTCTATTCTGTCTATTATACCCAATTTCCTTAAATTTTCTTCAGTACAATATATTCCGTTCGTATTTATCTCATATCTTAAGTTTGGATATTTTTCCGCAGATTCTTTGATTAATTTCTTATCAAATTCACTTACAAATACTTCTCCTTCACTATTGATTTGCATCAATTTTGCATTTTTTAACATAGGAATAAACGTACTATCAATCATTCCTTCAAGTTTTGCAAGTTCTTCTTTAGAAATTTTCAGGATTTTATTTCTGCATATTATACATTTGCAATCACAAGAAGGATCCAAACCAATATGCAAAACTTCAGGATAAGGCATTTTTAAAGATACCTTCTCCCTATCCAGGTACCAATTCTCTTCTACTCCTCTGCATACATCATAGTTACAATAACCGTAACTCCCTTTTATAACTTCTTCTCTTATTTTTTGTGCTTTTTCTCCGTTCCATATTTCTTCAAAAGAATTTTCAAATATATTGCCAAAATAGATAAGCTGAATTCCTAATGCTCCGCAACAGGCAACATCACCGTATCTATTTATTTCTATATCTGTAAACGGATATCTGCATATCTTTTGATTACATACCATTAGTATTTCCCTTGTACATTTCTGATTACATCATTCATTTGACAAAATTTTGAATTAAAAACAGGATTATTTAAAAGTTCTGCAAATTCTTCGTAATCAGGGTGATTTGGATCTAAAATGTCATTTTCTTTAAAATTTCTGTTCATCTCTGATGCCTCTCCCCAATCTCTAAATTCCAACAATTGTCCGCAAATTTCCAATTCGTTAAGCAGCTCGATAAATTGAGGTAATTCCCTAAAATTAGCAGGCGTTATCACATAGGCTAACGATAATTCTTTAAAATATCCCTCTTTGAACAATTTATTCAGATATTTGATATTTTTCATTGTCGTCTCAAATTTCGCTCCTCTTACAAATTTTTCATACGTTTCTTTTGTGGCTGCGTGTAAAGAAACCGTTATTCCGAAAATTCTGTCTGTTATTCCCAATTCCTTTAAATTTCTCTCATTACATAACGTTCCGTTTGTAATTAACTCAAATTTTAGTTTAGGATATGTATGTGCTGCTTTTTTTATAAGCTTTTTACAAAAATTACTTGCAAAAACCTCCCCTTCTCCGTTCATTTGCAACAATTTTGCATTTTTTAACATCGGAATAAATGTTGTGTCTATCATCTTTTCAAGTTTTTCCGCTTTGGCTTTGGTTAATACCTTCCTTTTATCCCTGCAAATTACACAATGACAATTACAAGTATCATCCAAACTCAGATTTACCGTTTCCGGATATTCCGCAATTAATGATGCCTTTTTATAATCCATATCATGATTTTCATCTATTCCAAGACATCTGTCAAAAATACAACGTGTATATTTTCCATCCATTATGTCCTGACGAAATGCTTGAGCCTTTTTTCCGTTCCATATCTCTTCAAATGGCTTTCTGTATATATTCCCCCAAAAATAATCATCAGTATATGCCGAACAACAGCAGGATAAATTACCGTATTTATTCAATTCAACATAACTGAAAGGATATTTGCAAATCTTTTTAGTTTTTGTATCCTTCATTATTCCATCTTTCCTTTCCGGTCTTCTTTAAATAAATTTGTAATCTGTTTATTTATCAATAAATGATGTTCTTTTAATATTGGATTTTCCAAAATTTCAAGCAATTCATTAAACCTGGGATGCTCTCTTATAGTTATATCATACTTATTCTGAGAATTACATACCCTGCAATTATTATATGGTCTTATCGGCCATATATTCGGGTATGCATCATTCTCTACCGCAATTTTTACAAAATCCGGTAAATCTTTGAAGTTTAATGAACTCAATACAAATGTAAGTGCAAATCCCTTTAATTTCCCTTCCTTTTTTAACTCTGACAAATATTTTATATTCTTTAAAACTTTTTCATAATTACTTCCCTTAACAATTCTGTTATATGTCTTTTCACATCCTGCATGAAGCGAAACCGTCACCATATTCAATCTGTCCGTTAAACAAAAATCTCTTAAGGTTTTTTCATTACACATTAACCCGTTTGTAAAAATATCAAATTTTAATTTCGGATACCTTGCTACTGCTGCTTTTATCAACCTCTTATGGTACTGCGATGCAAAAACTTCACCGCTTCCATCTAATGTTATTCTCTTTGCGTCTTTCATCATATAAAGAAATTTCTCAAAATTTGCCTTTAATCTTTCCTGTTCTTTGGTGTTTAACGGTAAATTCCAATCTCTGCACATAATACATTGAACATTACATATACTGTCTATACTCAATGTTATATGCTGTGGAAATATGCCTCCATCTATACATTCAATATATTCTTTTAACATTTTTTCTTTACTTTTGAATTGTTCGTCATCTAAACCTTTACAAATTTCTGTATGACATTTATCGTATTTCTCTGCTAATATATTTTCTCTAAAATTTTTCCATTTCTCTCCATACCAAATTTCTTCAAAATTTTGTTCATATATATTTCCCAAATAGTAAAAATCTGTAAAATCAGGACAGCAGCAAGAAACATTGCCATCTATATTAATTTCTGCATGATAAAACGGATAAGTGCATATTTTTGACATATATTTTATTCCCTGCATTTTTATTGTATACTTGTCTCAATGATAAGTATATAATATTTATATAGAAAAGACTATGTATGAAAATTTTTAAAATTATAATATTTAACATATTTATTTTTTTACTGATATTTCTTACTGCTGAGTTATTAAGTTTCGGAAGTTACCGGTTAAAAAACAGAGATAAACTTAAAAGATTGGATGATGCCGGTATTACCCAGACAGTTAGATATACAAAGGCCCATAGATTCAATTGCGAAGATAAATATTATTCCGATTTGTTTTCAGACAATGTAAATACAAATTCAAAAAAAAGACCGATTTTATTGTTAGGATGCTCTTATGTTTATGGCACAGGGTTAGATGATACTCAAACTCTTGCTTACAAAATTCATAAACTAACACGAAGATCTGTATATAAAAGGGGGTTCCCCGCAGGAGGCCCTCAACTCGCTCTTGATATGTTTGATACGGGTGTTATGAAAAAACAAGTTCCGGATGCGGAATATATTATCTATGTTTACTTAAATTACCATCTGGCAAGATTGTATGCTTACCAGCTGGATTATATTGAAGCTGAAGTCAATCAAAGGTATAAACTAAAAAACGGAAAACTTATCAAAATTAAACAACCAAAACATCCTTTTTATTACTCTTCCTTCCTGGTTAAAAATATACAACACTTTATTGCCGATAGATTATCCTTAAAAGAATATGACAACTATCAATTATTAAATGCTGTTCTTACAGAACTTATGAATCAGGCTAAAAAAAATTATAAAGATGTTAAATTTGTTATCTTATTATATCCTTCCGCTGACATTATGTCCGATGGAAGAAAAGAATTAATGGACTCATTTGAAATAAAAAAATTACAAGAAATGGGTTTTATTGTTTTAAATGCGGAACAATTAACAAAAGAACCTATAAGAAACATTGAGTATAGAATCTTGGACCGGGAACATCCAAATGAAAAAGCCTGGGATACTATTGCTCCTGCACTTGTAAAAAAATTACATCTGTGATAATGCTTCTTTTCTGAGTTCCGTAAAAAGACTGTTTAATATACAATTTTTTGAATTAAAAGCATCGTCTTTTAATACTTCCTTAAAATCATTAAAAAGAGGATGATTTCTTAAAAATACCGCATATTTTTCATAATTTCGCAGCATTTTTGTACAACCCCAGTTTTGAAGTTCCCAAAATGATGCCGTTATATCCAATTCATCAGCTAATCTTACAAATGCAGGCATTTCTTTATAATTCCATTTATGAACAACAAAATTTATTATTACACAGGGTATTTTTCCCTTTTTCTTTTCTTCACTGAGCCATTTTAAATTTTTCATTACACTATCAAAATTTCCTGTCCGGGTAATTTTATTGTATGTTTTCTTCGTTACTGCATGTATTGATACTTGTATTGTTGATAATCTGCCCATTAACCCCAAATGTTTCAAAACAATTTCATTACAAACCGTTCCGTTCGTCATAATGTTAAATTGTAAATTCGGATATTTTTCCGCTGCTTTTCTTATTAATGCTCTTGAATGTTTGCTGATAAGACATTCCCCTATAGAATTTAAAACCAATTCAGAAGCATTTTTACATACGGGTATATAATAATTTTCTATATTATCATTTATTTCATCATTACTCATATGACAATCTCTTATAATTTTATCTCTACACGTAGAACACATAAGATTACAAGTTTCATCATATGCTATTGTAACATATTTCGGATACGGAGCCGTTAGCAGAGGTCTCGTTTTCCTGGGTTTTAACCTCCCAAAATTACAAATATCCGTACGACAATGAGTATATTTCCCGGAAATTATATCCCTTCTGAAATCTTTCGCTTTCTCACCATTCCATACCGATTCAAAATCTTCCTGAAAAATATTACCAAAAAAATAATTGTCTGTGTATTGTTGACAACAACAATTAACATTCCCATATTCATCAATTTCCACTTCTGAAAACGGTGCCATGCATATCGGCTTCTTATTCATAATGACCTTTCCCGGTAATTATATTTATAATACTACCTATAAAATACTTTTGGCAATAACTCTGTCAAAAGTTCGGATATTTCTTAATATAGTTTAACTTATACTATTTATTAATCTTATTTTATTATATCTTTTTGAAATAAATTAGATTTATTGGTAATGAAATGAGTACAAAATCCTGTAAACTTTATATGTACAGACAGGGAGGGTATTACCATGGATACTTTAAGAGTAATTGCTTATACGCTCGTTTTAATAGGAGCTTTAAATTGGGGACTTGTCGGAATTTTTCATTTTGACCTTGTAGCTTTTATGCTCGGTGATATGACTGTTTTGGCAAGAATAGTTTACGGATTAATAGGCATTTGTGCAATTTATTCCGCATTTGCAACTCGT
>CANQLA010000142.1 GCA_947624605.1 Candidatus Gastranaerophilales bacterium
CATCATAAGGTGATGAATACATCTCTTTTGCTTGCTTTTGCAACGGAGTATCTTTCGGATTACCCTGAGCATTTACTTTAGAAGGATCAGCTTTTAAAGCACCCATAACTTCACAATATTTGAAACCGTTTTGAACATCCAAAAGCGTAAATTCCGGATCATGTTTGAGTGAATCTTCCCAAATTTCACACATATCATCGTATGAAACTGATACTACTCCCACTCCCAAATCAGGATATACATGTTTTCCATCTACAGCCATCTGAAGCATTTTATCTCGGGGAGAAAGCTCTCCTTTTTCTCCTTCTTCTGTAATCGGTGCTTTATCGGGTACATCAAAAACAATGTTGTCACGCAACCATTTTTTATCAACTTTTTCTGTTTGATTTGCATTAACTTCGTTAATCAACCATTTCGACATACCTTCCGGAGCAAAATTAGGTCTGTCCTTCACTGACATTTCCATATGTTCGGGAAGTAAATTTGCTGTTCTTGTAAACGAGCCTGTATCTGTAGATGTTCCGGTGATTACCGATGAAACAAATTTTCTTGCTTCTTCAAAACTGTTTTTCATGGTATTTCCTAATATTCCCGCCTTATCAGCGACAATTGTAACAAGTTGTGTTGCTGCCGGAACCATATCAGATACAAATGCCAAATTGTTTTTGTGAATTTTTTCCATATCTACACCGGTTGTTTCTTTCGCATCAATCCACTCATTTATTTTATGAGGATGGTGATCAATGTAAATTTGTTTATTAGAATTTTCAATATAATCCTTGAATCCGCCGGAAAATCTCTTTGGAGTGGGTATATCAAGCATAATTACAAGATCATATTTCTTTCTGTCCTGACCGTTTAACGGACCGTCATCAAACAGCCTCGTCGGATCTTGTAAGTCCTTTAATTCATTTTTTAAAATTTGAACTTGAGCTTTTGTTGCGGCAGATTGTTCTCCTGCTTCCATTTTTGCAATACTGTCCTGAACCAAAGCAATTCTTTCCGGATTATAAGGACGTTTAACATCTTCTATACCAGGCATTTTATCTCTGAATAATCCCGGAATTTTATCATCAACCGCACAATCGATTTCTCTATCAGGAAAAGCACCTTGAATTGCAGTTTTCATTCCGATTACACTTCCTAAAGTATCTCCGTCAGGTTTACAATGACCAACAATTAATATCTTTTGATTTTTTGGATCATTGATTTCTGTTGAAATTGCCTTTATAGCCCCCTTTATCTCTTCAACAGCCTTCGGACCGTTAACCTCTGCTTCAACGTCAAATATTCTTCCCAAAACTTGTTCAGGTGAAGTAGGTTGTTGATATAACATGACCTGTTTACTTATATTTGTATCCTTAGAATCCATAAAGCCGGTAAATACTTCTTGTGCCTGCTTTTTCAGTTCCTGATCTTTACCGGTATATAAAAGATTAACTCTCAAACCTATTGTCGGAGCACCTTTGGAATTTCCTGAAATAACATTGGACAGCTCAAATCTGAATTGTTGTTCTTTTCCTTTCATTAAATCTTTTAAATCAGGAACAAGTTCATCAGGAACTCTTCCAATCCCTCCTTTTTTAACTCCGCCAAGTTCCGGCACTCCTAATTCACAACGATCATTTCCTCTTTTATCCGTCGTAAATCTGTAATCTAATTTTTGACCGTCTTTCCAATTACTTTGAGCAAGCTTTACAACATTGTTATCACGTGCTCTCGGCCCTTCTCCCGGAGTCCCTTTCTGGTGAGCCGCAACACCTCTTACCTTCATCTGTATTGCATCCGTTCTGGTTTCAAGAGGCATAGGATTTTTTAACTGACCACCAAATGAAACTTGTAATGCTTTACCAAATTTTTCAGCCTTTATAATAGGTACATTATTTTGTGCCTTGCTGAATGAAACTGAATCTTCAATGCCTTTTGAATTCAAATATGATTTTTGGATTTCTGAAGGTTGCTTTAACTGTGTTAAACGTATTCCGTTTAATCCGTTTCCATAAATTTGGGTCATAAATTTTCCTTTCAACACACTATTTGAAAAATACACTCTTATATCAAAACTTAAAAACAAATTTTTTGCCACTTTTTTTTCTTTATTTTATGAATTGTTACAAATATTTGTATTATAATATATATAGTTTAGTTAATTCAGGAAGTATATAATGAAACAAACGGCAGAAATAGGTATTCCAAGAGCATTGTTATTCTATACATATTATCCGTTTTGGCATGGATTTTTTGACGGATTGGGAATAAAAGTAATCTTATCAGACAAAACAACAAAAAAAACAATGTCTGAAGGTTCTGCTCTCGTAGTTTCCGAAACTTGTCTGCCGATTAAAGTTTATGCAGGACATATTTTAAACCTCATTGAAAAAGGCGTTAAAAAAATATTTGTTCCTTCTATTCAATCCATTGCTCCGAAAATTTATAATTGTTCAAAAATCAGAGGGCTTCCGGATATCATCAGAAATGTTATTAAAAAAGATTTTGAAATGATTGAAGCTACATACGATAAATCAGAAAAACACAAAGGTCTGTATGATTTTTTAAAAGAAACTGCTGCCCATTTTGATATTAACGATATGAATATTATTAAAAAAGCTGCAAGAAACGGACAAAAAGTTTCTAACAATTGCAAATTAATGACTAATATGGGCGTTCCATATAAAAAAGCTTTAGAACTTGCTCTCGAAAACAAAGTTATTTTACCTTCCGAGGAAAAAGTTTATCCTGTATCAGTTGCCTTAATTGCTCACGGATATAATCTCTATGATGAAAGAATCAGCATGCGTATTTTAGATAAGCTTGAGTCTATGAATGTTGGTGTAAAAACTGCTGTTCAATTATCTGAAGAACAAATGAAAGAGGGTATTATCTCTGTCGGTTCAAAATTATATTGGGCAAATGAGCTTGAAATCACCGGTGCTGCCGGACATTACATCCTTAACAATAACTTAGATGGAATTATCACAATTAATGCTTTCGGATGCGGTCCTGACTCTCTTATGATTGAAAGAATTGCTAGGTTTGCAAAAATAAAAAAGAAACCTTTTTTAAACCTTTCTATTGATGAACAAACCGGAGAGGCCGGCTTTATTACAAGAATTGAAGCATTCTCTGATATGCTTTTTCGTAAGAAAAAATTGAAAACTCAATTGATTTTACAAAAAGAAAATTCTGTTATTCAAACCGATGGTCCTATATCTTCGGATATTATAGCCGAACTTAATAATTCTTTGAAATAGTTTAGTTTTTTGTAACTTTTTATGCATATTTTCATCTTAAGTTTTAAACTCATTAACTTTGAGATACAATTTTTAAATGAGGATATTATATGTTTAATCTCGAAAATATAGTTGACAGAATAAAAGAAACAACCGAAAGCAATAATATTAATGCTCTGAAAGAAATACTTGACAGTTATCATTGTGCTGATTTAGCAGAAATTTTGCAAGTTCTGAAACCTGAAGAAAGAATTATTGCCTTTAAAGCTATTGATGAAGATAAGGCAGCAGAAATGCTTGAATATGCTCCTGCACAAATGCAAGTAGAAATTTTATCTGAACTTGGAGAAGAACAAGCTGCAAAAATAATTGTGAAAATGCCTCATGATGATGTCGCTGACGTTTTTGCAGAAATGGAACAAGATGAAACCGAAAATTATTTAAATAAATTACCTACAAAAGTTTCTACTGAAATTCGAGAACTTTTAGCATATAAAGAAGATACGGCAGGCGGTATTATGACGCCTCACGTTTTAACGGTTAATAAAGATATGAAAATAGAAGATGTTTTGTCTTTTATTAAAAATCAAGCTGAAAAAAACGATTTTGAACTATATTATTTGTATGTTACAGACCACCAAAAACATTTGCTTGGTGTTGTCAGCCTTAGAGCATTATTAACAAAACCTTATAAAACAAAAATTGAAGAAATTATGACCAGTGATATTGTAAAACTGCATATTGATGACCCTCAAGATGCAGTAGCGGATATTTTTATGAAGTACCAATATTCGGCTCTTCCGGTTGTTGACTTATATAACAGATTAAAAGGAATGATTACTTGGGATGATGCTCAAGATATTGTTGAAGAAGAAACAACCGAAGAAATTTACCAAACTTCAGGTATTTCTACTGATTTGGTAGATGAAGACGAAATTATCTTCGGTTCAACCATCGCAGCAATCAGAGCCAGATGTCCCTGGCTTTTTATTACTTTAATAGGAGAATTTGTAGCTGTTAATGTCGCAAATTCTTTTGAAGGTACTTTAAATGCATTACCAATCATTGCAATATTTATGCCTTTATTGGCAGGTTTAGGCGGCAATATCGGCACTCAAAGTATTACTCTTATTACAAGAGGATTATCCACCGGACAAGTAACTCTGAATGCAGCTCTTTTCCATATTTGGAAAGAAGTTAAAGTCGGATTTTTAATAGGAATATTATTCGGAACTTTAGTTTCTATAGTAACTTGGCGTTGGCAGAATAATTTTAATTTAGGTATTGTTGTAGGCATTGCTATGGTAGTCAATATGACTATGGCTACCCTTTTAGGAACATTAACTCCTTTTATTCTTAAAAAATTAAATGTAGATCCTGCTATCGCTTCAGGACCTGTTATTGCTACAACCATTGACGTCTTAGGACTTATAATATACTTTAGTCTTGTAAGTATCTATATGTTACGTATTATTTAAACGAAAGTGAGCAATATTATGCAAATTTTTATTACATCGTCTGTTGAAAAAAACATAAAAGAATCTGCTCAATTGGCTCAAAAACTTGGCACCGGACTTGAAATAAGCAGACTTCCGGGAATGGAAAAAATTGATAATAATTTCCCTGCAATTATACAAGACTTAAAAAAACAACTTGAAGGATTTGAAGGCGATAAAACTTTTCACGGCATTTTTTCCGATTTAAACCCTGCTACAAAAGATAATGCCATTAAACAAATTGTAAATAAAAGATTTCAACAATCTTTTGAAGCAGCATTGGCAGTTAATGCTAAAAGTGTGGTATTCCATTCCGGACACAAAGGAATGAAACATAAACTTTCCGTTAATAATTTTATAGATGGTTCTATTATTTTTTGGAAAGAATATATTAAACAATTTGAAGATAAAGAAATTTTTGTTTGCATAGAAAATGTTTTAGAAGATTCTCCGGAAAATTTAATCAAGATAACAGATGAGGTAAACTCTCCTTTTTTAAAGGTTTGTTTTGATACCGGGCATGCAAATATTTGTTCTCAAATACCTCACTGTGAGTGGATAAAAATGTATAAACAACGTCTTCACCATATGCATTGGCATAACAATTTCAAAACAAATGATGACCATGCCGGAATAAAATACGGCACGGTAAATTTTTTAAATATTATTGAAACATTAAAAACACAAAATCTTTCTCCCTTAATTGTATTTGAAATGTTTAATAAAGAAGAATTGGTTGAAAGCATTAATATCATTAGAACTATTATTCACGAGTAAACTCAAGAGATAAACCGTTTGCAGAAACTTCAAAATCAACTCCTGATTCTGACATCAATTCAGATCGTTGATTTTTATAATCAATACTCCAGGTTCCTAAAAACTTTGTTCCGGTG